>NZ_QFXN01000151.1:0-45401 GCF_003144775.1 Enterobacter sp. CGMCC 5087
TTTTTCTCTTCAACCGAACCGCTTGTTGTGTGAAGTGATTCACATCCGCCGTGTCGATGGAGGCGCATTATAGGGGGCCGCCGAGGAATGACAAGCGGAAAAATGCATTTTTATTTCAACCGCTCACCTTTTCACCAAAAAGGCTATTTTTGGTGCTTTTTAATCTCTTTTGGCAGGTCGGCCAGGCTATTAATCACCAAATCCGCTGCATTTTCTGCTTCTGGCGTCACTGGCTTACCGGTGCGAACTAATATTTTGGTTCCTACACCTGCTGCCGCTGCTGCCTGCATATCTTCCAGTTTATCGCCCACCATATAAGAAGCAGACATATCAATGTGCAGGAACTCCTGTGCAGAGATGAACATCCCCGGATGCGGCTTACGGCAGTCACAGGTCTGGCGATACGCTTCTACCGTTCCCTGCGGGTGGTGCGGACAATAGTAGATGCCGTCGAGATCCACACCTCGGTCGGCCAACGACCAGTCCATCCATTCCGTCAGCGTCTCGAACTGCGCTTCGGTGAATTTACCGCGTGCAATACCGGACTGGTTCGTCACAACCACCAGCGCATAACCCATCTCTTTCAGCTGGCGCATGGCATCTATTACGCCCTCGATAAACTCGAACTCATCAATCTCATGGACATAACCGTGATCCACATTAATAGTGCCGTCACGATCGAGAAAAATTGCGGGTACTGATTTTGCCACCGGTTTGCTCCTGAAAAAGGCATGTTCGACTAGTATCTCATGAATCGCAGCGCAATAAAGTGCTCATCGTACAGAGTTGGATTGATTTAGACGTCTGGATGCCTTAACATCCATTTTGTTTACGGTCATCACCCGTATCTGGCAGAAGAAAATGCCACGGCTAACTTACATACGATAAAAATAATCTAATGATTAAACTTTCCAATATCACCAAAGTGTTCCAGCAGGGGAACCGAACCATTCAGGCGCTGAACAACGTCAGCCTGCATGTTCCTGCTGGTCAAATTTATGGCGTCATTGGCGCATCGGGTGCAGGTAAAAGCACGCTGATTCGTTGTGTTAACCTGCTTGAGCGCCCAACCCAGGGCAGCGTAGAAGTTGGCGGCCAGGAACTTACCGCCCTCTCAGAGAAAGAACTCACCAAAGCGCGTCGTCAGATTGGCATGATCTTCCAGCACTTTAACCTGCTGGCTTCCCGCACCGTGTTCGGCAACGTTGCCCTGCCGCTTGAGCTGGATAACACGCCGAAAGAAGAAGTAAAGCGTCGCGTTACCGAGCTGCTCGACCTCGTGGGTCTGGGCGACAAGCATGATAGCCACCCGGCAAATCTGTCCGGTGGGCAAAAGCAGCGTGTGGCCATTGCCCGCGCGCTGGCAAGCAACCCTAAGGTACTTCTGTGTGATGAAGCCACCAGCGCACTGGATCCGGCAACCACGCGTTCAATTCTGGAACTGCTGAAAGACATTAACCGTCGCCTGGGCCTGACGATCCTCCTTATTACGCATGAGATGGACGTGGTGAAACGCATCTGCGACTGCGTGGCGGTCATCAGCAACGGTGAACTGATCGAGCAGGACACGGTAAGTGAAGTGTTCTCGCATCCGAAGACGCCGCTGGCACAGCAGTTCATCCAGTCCACGCTGCATCTGGATATTCCGGAAGATTATCTGGAGCGTTTGAAAACCGAACCCGCAGCAGACAGCGTCCCGATGCTGCGTATGGAGTTCACCGGTCAGTCCGTTGACGCTCCCCTGCTTTCCGAAACCGCGCGTCGCTTTAACGTGAACAACAACATCATCAGCGCGCAGATGGATTACGCAGGTGGCGTGAAGTTCGGCATCATGCTGACAGAAATGCACGGCACACAAGAAGAAACCCAGGCCGCGATTGCCTGGCTGCAAGAACACCACGTAAAAGTAGAGGTACTGGGTTATGTCTGAGCCGATGATGTGGCTGCTGGTTCGCGGCGTTTGGGAAACGCTGGCAATGACCTTTGTCTCTGGCTTCTTTGGTTTTTTGATTGGCCTGCCGGTTGGCGTATTGCTGTACGTGACGCGTCCAGGTCAAATCATTGAGAACGCGAAACTGTACCGTACGCTCTCTGCGCTGGTGAACATCTTCCGTTCTATTCCCTTCATTATTCTGCTGGTGTGGATGATTCCGTTTACCCGCGTGATCGTCGGAACGTCTATCGGACTGCAGGCGGCCATTGTTCCGCTGACCGTGGGGGCTGCGCCGTTTATCGCTCGTATGGTGGAAAACGCCCTTCTGGAAATTCCAACCGGTTTGATCGAAGCCTCACGCGCGATGGGCGCAACACCGATGCAGATCGTCCGCAAAGTTCTGCTCCCGGAAGCACTGCCGGGCCTGGTGAACGCGGCAACCATCACGCTCATCACGCTGGTCGGTTATTCCGCAATGGGTGGCGCAGTTGGCGCCGGCGGTTTAGGCCAGATTGGTTACCAGTACGGCTATATTGGATATAACGCTACCGTGATGAATACCGTTCTGGTATTGCTGGTTGTTCTGGTTTATTTAATCCAGTTCTCTGGCGATCGCATCGTCCGGACCGTTACTCACAAATAACGTTACACACAACACAAACTCTACGAGTTAAGGATAAAACATGGCGTTTAAATTAAAGACCTTTGCAGCAGTAGGCGCGCTGATCGGCTCTCTGGCACTGGTGGGTTGCGGTCAGGACGAAAAAGATCCAAACCACATTAAAGTGGGCGTTATCGTGGGTGCAGAACAACAGGTTGCTGAAGTTGCTCAGAAAGTGGCGAAAGAGAAGTATGGCCTGGACGTTGAGCTGGTGACCTTCAACGATTACGTTCTGCCGAACGAAGCGCTGAGCAAAGGCGATATCGACGCTAACGCCTTCCAGCATAAGCCATACCTTGATCAGCAGATCAAAGATCGTGGCTATAAACTGGTGGGCGTCGGTAACACCTTTGTTTATCCAATTGCCGGTTACTCTAAGAAAATTAAATCGCTGGACGAGCTGCAGCCGGGCTCTCAGGTTGCCGTGCCTAACGACCCAACCAACCTTGGCCGTTCCCTGCTGCTGCTGCAGAAAGTGGGCCTGATCAAACTGAAAGACGGTGTTGGCCTGCTGCCAACCGTTCTGGATGTTACCGAGAACCCGAAAAATCTGAAAATTGTTGAACTGGAAGCACCGCAGCTGCCGCGTTCTCTGGACGATGCGCAGATTGCCCTGGCCGTTATCAACACCACTTACGCCAGCCAGATTGGCCTGACGCCAGCCAAAGACGGTATCTTCGTAGAAGATAAAGACTCACCGTACGTTAACCTGATCGTGACTCGCGAAGACAACAAGGACGCGGAAAACGTGAAGAAATTCGTTCAGGCTTATCAGTCTGATGAAGTTTACCAGGAAGCCAACAAAGTGTTTAACGGCGGCGCTGTTAAAGGCTGGTAATCTCACCTCAGTGTAATATCATCAGGACGGGCTTATGCCCGTCTTGTCATTTGTGCAGTCAACTGATTCAATATCTGACGTTTTGATCATCCATTGAGGAACTATTATGCGTGCTTTACCGATCTGTCTTTTAGCACTCATGCTGAGCGGCTGTTCTATGCTAAGCAGATCTCCCGTTGAACCTGTTCAAAGCACGGCAACCCCGCCAAAAACAGAGCCTACGAAACCGAAAGTGGTTCGCCCTGCACCGGTTCGCATTATCACGAAAGCAGACGAACTCGTCGGTAAACCGTTCCGTGAACTGGGCGAAGTAAGCGGCGAATCCTGTCAGGCGACCAATCAGGACTCACCACCGAATATTCCGACAGCGCGTAAACGTATGCAGATTAATGCCGCAAAAATGAAAGCCAACGCGGTTCTGTTGCACAGCTGCGAAGTCACCAGCGGCACGCCGGGCTGCTATCGTCAGGCGGTTTGCATCGGTTCTGCGCTGAACATCACGGCTAAATGAGTGCATTTCAGTTCGAGCAGATAGGCGTTATCCACTCTCCTTATAAAGAGAAGTTCGCCGTCCCCCGCCAGCCCGGTCTGGTCACCAGCGGAAGCGGTGAGCTTCACCTGATTGCGCCTTACAATCAGGCCGATGCTGTACGCGGGCTCGAGGCTTTCAGCCATTTATGGGTGGTGTTCGTGTTTCACCAGACGATGGAAGGCGGCTGGCGGCCTACCGTGCGGCCTCCTCGTCTTGGCGGAAATGCGAGAATGGGCGTGTTTGCGACTCGCTCGACCTTTCGCCCAAACCCGGTTGGAATGTCGCTGGTTGAACTGAAAGGCATACGCTGCCAGAAAGATCGGGTGATACTGGAGTTAGGTAGTCTGGACCTGGTAGACGGCACGCCGGTAATCGACATCAAACCCTATTTGCCCTTCGCCGAAGCGCTCCCGGACGCGCGTGCAAGTTATGCTCAGGACGCACCGCAGGCGGACATGCCTGTTTATTTTACGCCAGAGATAACCGCGCAGCTCGGTCAGCTGGAGAAACGCTATCCTCGCTTACGGGATTTCATCACTGAAGTTCTGGCACAGGACCCTCGTCCGGCCTACCGTAAAGAAGAGGAAGAAGGAAAAACGTACGCCGTCTGGCTGCTTGATTTCAACGTTCGCTGGCGCGTCACCGGGGCAGGTTTTGAAGTGTTTGCCCTTGAACCCAGGTAATTTTGTTCTCCTCTCTTTTGGCATCTTTGCCACACTGGTAAACTAAACCACTTTTTTTGTGTCAGGCTGGTGTTTCAGCCTGTTCCAATCGTCGAAATGGAACCGTAACAACATGCGTACTAGCCAATATCTGCTCTCCACTCTGAAGGAGACGCCTGCCGACGCCGAAGTGATCAGCCATCAGCTGATGCTGCGCGCCGGGATGATCCGCAAGCTGGCCTCCGGGTTATACACCTGGCTGCCGACCGGCGTGCGCGTCCTGAAAAAAGTCGAAAACATCGTGCGTGAAGAGATGAACAACGCCGGTGCTATCGAGGTGTCCATGCCTGTGGTTCAGCCCGCTGACCTGTGGCAGGAGAGCGGCCGTTGGGAGCAATATGGTCCTGAACTGCTGCGCTTTGTCGATCGCGGCGAGCGTCCTTTCGTTCTCGGCCCAACGCATGAAGAAGTCATTACCGACCTGATTCGTAACGAGCTGAGCTCTTACAAACAGCTGCCGCTGAACTTCTTCCAGATCCAGACCAAGTTCCGTGACGAAGTTCGCCCACGTTTCGGCGTCATGCGCTCTCGCGAATTCCTGATGAAAGATGCTTACTCTTTCCATACCTCTCAGGAATCACTGCAAGAGACTTACGACGCAATGTACGCGGCATACAGCAAGATCTTCTCCCGCATGGGTCTGGATTTCCGCGCTGTGCAGGCTGATACCGGCTCCATCGGCGGTAGCGCATCCCATGAGTTCCAGGTACTGGCGCAGAGCGGTGAAGACGATGTGATCTTCTCTGACTCTTCAGACTACGCGGCGAATATCGAATTTGCAGAAGCGCTGGCGCCAAAAGAACCGCGCGGCGCGGCAACGCAAGAGATGACGCTGGTTGATACGCCAAATGCGAAAACCATTGCCGAGCTGGTTGAACAGTTCAATCTGCCTGTCGAAAAAACCGTGAAAACCCTGCTGGTGAAATCCACTGAAGGTAGCGCTTATCCGCTGGTTGCCCTGCTGGTGCGTGGCGATCATGAGCTGAACGAAGTGAAAGCCGAGAAGCTGCCGCAGGTAGCCAGTCCGCTGACCTTCGCAACGGAAGCGGAAATCCGCGCCGTGGTGAATGCGGGTCCAGGTTCACTGGGTCCAGTCAATCTGCCGGTGCCGGTTGTTATTGACCGCACGGTTGCTGCAATGAGCGACTTCTCTGCAGGTGCGAACATCGACGGTAAACACTACTTCGGCATCAACTGGGATCGCGACGTGGCGACGCCGGAAGTGGCTGACATCCGTAACGTGGTTGCAGGCGATCCAAGCCCGGACGGCCAGGGTACCCTGATGATTAAGCGCGGCATCGAAGTGGGTCATATCTTCCAGCTGGGTGATAAATACTCTCGCGCGCTGAACGCGGCTGTTCAGGGTGAAGATGGCCGTAACCAGATCCTGACCATGGGTTGCTACGGTATCGGGGTGACGCGCGTGGTGGCTGCGGCGATTGAGCAGAACTACGACGAACGCGGCATCGTCTGGCCGGACAATATTGCGCCGTTCCAGGTGGCCATTCTGCCAATGAACATGCACAAGTCTTACCGCGTGCAGGAGCTGGCCGAGAAGCTGTATGCCGAGCTGCGCGCTCAGGGTATCGAAGTGCTGATGGATGACCGTAAAGAGCGTCCAGGCGTAATGTTCGCCGATATGGAACTGATCGGTATCCCGCACACCGTCGTCATCGGCGACCGCAACCTCGACAGCGATGAGATTGAATACAAATACCGTCGCAGCGGCGAAAAACAGATGATCAAGACCGGCGACATTCTTGATTACCTGGTGAAAGCCATCAAAGGCTAAACAAAAAACCCCGCTCAGGCGGGGTTTTTTAATGGCTCAGCGTCAGCTTATTTACTGTTACAGTCTTTACCCGCAACAAACTTCGCGTCTTTATCTGCCACCAGCGTTTTCACCATCTCCCCGCTATCCGGGTTTGGCTCCAGCGTAAAGTGACCGTCA
Organism: Enterobacter sp. CGMCC 5087; assembly: GCF_003144775.1. Taxonomy (NCBI): domain Bacteria; kingdom Pseudomonadati; phylum Pseudomonadota; class Gammaproteobacteria; order Enterobacterales; family Enterobacteriaceae; genus Enterobacter; species Enterobacter sp. CGMCC 5087. The sequence continues at coordinate 6,638 of NZ_QFXN01000151.1, forward strand.
ACCGTCAGCAATACCGGCTTGCTGTCATTACCGCGTGCCACTGCGTAATCACGTTCAAGCTGCGCATTGTTTGCCACGCTAACCTTCCTGCCGGTTGCGCAGTCGGTAAAGATCGCCGCATCCGCCATATAGAAGTACATCCCCCGCATTGCCATCGGCGTGGCAGGCAGAGCCGCTTTTACCGGCGCAAGCGTGTAGTTGAACTGGGATTCAATCGGGTTGCCTTCGCGGTCAAGCATCTCCATCCCCTCACCTTTGGCGCGGAAAAAGGTTTTCTCACCGGTGGTGTCCGTCAGGACCAGCTTCTCGGCCGTACGCGCCCATGTTCCATAAGTTGCAAAAGAAGAAGGCTCTTTTGCGCCCTGATAGCGCTGGTTCATCACCCAGGTGCCGTCTTTTTGCAGGAACAGAGACGTTTCAATGCCTTCGCAGTCCGCGCAAGGCAATACGCCGCGCCAGCTCTGCTGCATCGGTTTTAATTCTTCCGTTTGCGTGGGTTGTAAAACCTGCGTTTCGGAGCGGTTATTACACCCAAAAAGCGCAAACAGCGTACTCGCTGCCAGCGCTGACCATAATACTTTTTTCACAATGAATTCCTTATGAAAAGTGTGTTCCCTTTCGTCACTCTGTCGGGCGACGAACTTTACCGCGTAGTGCTTTCACTGTGGATTTTTGGGCCTTCGAGGACAACCGACGCTCTTTCGATGCGCGGGTTGGCCGCGTTGCCCGGCGGCTTTTTTGTACCGTCGTTAACTCTTTGATGACCGCCACCAGCCTGGCTATCGCCGCTTCCCGGTTGAGCTCCTGGCTGCGGTACTCCTGGGCTTTGATCACAATCACGCCATCGCTGGTGATCAGGTGATGGCTGGCGGCAAGCAGGCTTTCTTTATAATACTCTGGCAGGCTTGAGGCCCGAATGTCAAAACGCAAATGGATAGCCGTCGACGCCTTGTTGACGTGCTGCCCGCCAGCCCCCTGCGAACGGATGGCGGTGATCTCCAGCTCGTTGTCAGGGATGCTGACGTTTCGGGACAAGACGATCATGACGCGGGTTGCCACGCCGTCAAATGAATTTCCAGATTATTCTGAGAATCAGAGAGCCAGATGGCGCCATCCTGAATCGTCGCCTGCAACACCATGGTCCGGCTGGCAAAGTCGCTCAGCTGCGCCAGCTGCTCATCATCCAGATACCAGACCGTGAGATTTTTAAACTGTCCGCACTTGCTCTTGTTTTGCTGCCACCAAATCTCCGCAGCGCGCTGATTATATGTGAATAAGGCCACTTCAGCGGACTGGGTGCAGGCCTTTTTAATTCTGCGCTCGTCCGGCAGGCCGAGTTCTATCCACAAATCGATACCCAGATGATCGTTGCGCAGCCAGGCTTCAGGCTCGTCTTCTGCGCTTAACCCACGGGTAAACTGCAGACGCTCGTCAGCGTACTTAATCCACGCCAGCAGGCGCAGCATCATGCGCTCCTGGGTTTCGGAGGGGTGGCGTGCCAGCGTAAGCGACGCGTCGAGGAACTGGTTGCGATCCAGATCGGCCACATTGACCACTGCTTTATAAATTGTCGCTTTCAGCGCCATGAGAGAACTCCATTCGAATCAGGCGCACATTGTAGCGAAAACCGCGGCAAAAGGCTGTTACAGGGTGTTAAATACACCGCTATCAAGGCCCTGATATTGCTTAAATGAGTATGGTATAGTCACCTTGCTAAACCGAGTTTATCTTCGTAGGCTTAATGATATCTCACAGTAAGTCAGTGCGCTGGCGGGAGGGGATGTGAATAATTATTGTGAGTTAATTCGCAAACGGTATGCGGAAATCGCCAGCGGAGATCTGGGGTATGTCCCGGACGCGTTGGGCTGTGTATTGAAAGTGCTTAATGAAGTGGCCTCTGATGAGAGCCTTTCAGAGTCGGTCAGGGAAAAAGCAGCGTATGCTGCGGCGAATTTACTGGTGAGCGATTATGTCGATGAATGATACTTATCAACCCATCAATTGTGATGACTATGACAACCTCGAACTCGCCTGCCAGCATCATTTATTACTGACGCTGGAGCTAAAAGATGGCGAAGTGTTGAAGGCGAAGGCCAGCGATCTGGTTTCACGTAAGAATGTGGAATACCTGATAGTGGAAGATGCCGGTGCGACGCGTGAGCTGCGTCTGGACAAAATAGCCAGCTTCAGCCACCCGCAAATCGGCACCGTCGTGGTGAGCGAATCCTGATGACACTAACGGGCAGCCTGGCTGCCCGTTACGCTTTTTGCCACTCAAAACGGACACCCTCTTCTGACCACCCCGCTTCCGTGATGAAAACCCCTGCCGCAGCGATAAACGTTTCACCGTAGAACAGTAGCGGCGTGGTGTCACGCAGCCACGGCGGCACGTTACACTCCTGCCATATTTTCTTCAGCTTCCGTCCCCCGTTGCGCCCGACGATATGGAGCATGCCACCAGCCTTAAAGCGCACGGTGACCGGTTCACCGGGCTTCGGCAGCCGCACATGACCAGACGACAGGAGAGAAACGCGTCCTGCCTCACAGGGCAATATCAGCGGTGCGTCAGGAGAAAGCCAGTCGAGCACCACATCGGTCAGCGAGGGCATGGATTTTATCCACCAGAGCTCCCCCTTATAGCGTCTAACCTCAAAACCGTTCAGGTGGACACACGGGGAGGCATCATCCCGCGCCAGAGCGACTTCTTCCCAGATACGGCTCAGCATTGTCCTCGACGGCATCGCGGCGCGATGAAAGGCCAGCCAGCGTCGTAGCAGCGCGGCGCGACGTACCGGACTCATCGCTTTCATCGGTGCGATTGCCAACGCCCCGTCGGCAGAAATCAGCCCAGCCAGTTCGTCGCTCAACAGTTCATCCAGCAACGACTCTTGTTCGGCGCACAGCATGGCGCTTCTTGCCGTCGCGTCGGCGAAATGCGGCCAGCGCTCGCCCAAAAGCGGGAGGACGCGCAGGCGCAGGAAGTTACGGTCATAGCCGTCATCCTGGTTACTCTCATCTTCGATCCAGTTCAGCTGATGTTCTCGCGCCCAGGCTTCCAGCGAGGCTCGCGTCTCGCCAAGCAGCGGACGCAGTAATGTTGTGCCGGCAAATTCAGAACGCGCCGGCATGGCAGAAAGTCCCGCCGGCCCGCTGCCCCGCTTAAGCGCCAGCAGAAAAGTTTCACACTGGTCATCAAGATGCTGAGCCGTGACCAGCGCTTCTCCAGCAAGTAATGCCCCGGCAAACGCGGCATAGCGGACTTTCCGCGCCTGAGCCTCGATGCCCAGCCCTTCCTCCGCAAGCGTCACTCGCTCCACGATGAGCGGGATCGCCCAGGCCGCACATAAGGCTTCGCAGTGCGCCACCCACGCCTCTGCGTGAGGACTTAATCCGTGGTGAATATGCATCGCCCGAAGCTGGACGTCAGGTTCCCGATCGCGCCAAATCTTAAGGCGATGCAGCAACACGGTAGAATCGAGGCCACCGCTAAACCCCACCAGCAGCTGGCGGTACGGTGAAACGGCTTGTGCGATAGCGGGTAAGGTCATAGGAGATTACACATAAAAAATGCCCGAACTGAGCGGGCATTATCACACAGGACAACCATTACTGCTGATAAAGCTCCAGGGGCAGGCCGTCCGGGTCGTTGAAAAAGGTAAAACGCTTGTCGGTGAACGGATCGACGCGTATCGCTTCGCACGTCACGCCGTGCGCTTCCAGATGTTTTACCGCGCTATCCAGGTCATCGACGCTGAAGGCAAGATGACGCAGGCCACAGGCTTCCGGGCGGGACGGACGCGCAGGCGGAAAAGGAAAAGAGAACAGCTCAATCACATATTGCCCGTTTAACGCCAGGTCGCCCTTCCAGGAGTCACGCTCCTCGCGGTAGGCCTCGCTCATGAGCGTAAAGCCGAGGATGTCGCAGTAGAAGGCCTTACTTTTCGCGTAGTCGGTCACAATGATCGCAATATGATGAACAGCTTTTAAACCCAGCATAGCTTCTCCTTTTTATGATGCCTGAACGTTACAACCGAAAACCCGCACCTGGCAAGCAGTCACCCTTATTTTAGGACTCGCACCCAGTAAACGCCGTTCTCGTCGCGCTTCGCACCGTGGATATCCGTCTCAAAACCGGGATAGTGCCGCCCAACCGAACAGAGCATCAGCAGGAAATCGAGCACGGCCCGACTCTCTTCGGTAATCATCTCTCCCGGCATCAGGAGCGGAACGCCCGGCGGGTAAGGCAGGATCATGTTAGCCGATACGCGCCCGACCAGGTTTTCCAGCTCGACGGTTTCGACCTCCCCTTTCACCTGGCGCTGCCATGCTTTGTGCGGGGTAAACTTCATCTCCGGTAAGACATCGAACGCCTGAAGCATCAGACGCGGCAGATCGTGCTGACGGATCAGCCTGTGGATCCCCTGAGCCAGATCCTGAATGCGCATATTTCGATAGAAGTCAGGATCCTCCGCGTAGAGATCCGGCAGCATGTTCTTCACCCGCAGGTTGAGATCGTAGGCGCGCTTAAACTCCATCAGGCCGCGCAACAGCCCCATCGCCCGGGTTTTATCAATACCAATACTGAACAGGAAAAGCAGGTTATAGGGACCGGTTTTCTCCACCACCACGCCACGTTCATCAAGGAATTTCGCGACCAGCGCGGCCGGAATACCTTCATCGCTCATCTTGCCCTGCTCATCCATGCCCGGCGTCAGGATCGTCACTTTTACCGGGTCGAGGAACATATGGTCGCTATCGGCATCCCGGAAGCCATGCCAGTCTTCTCCGGGCGAGACGGGCCAGCATTCTGCTTCATCAATCTCTTCCGGCTGCCAGATATCAAAGAACCAGCCGTCGGCTTCATCTTTCAGTCGCTGAACCTCTTTGCGGAAATGCAGCGCGCGTTCTACCGAACGGTTGATGAGTCGTTTGCCCGGATTGCCGCGCAGCATCGCCGCGGCCGTTTCTATGGAGGCTACCAGCGGATAGCTCGGTGAGGTGGTGGTATGCATCATAAAGGCTTCGTTGAACGTGTCTTCGTCGTACTCGCCTTTGATGTGAATAAGCGAAGCCTGGGAAAACGCCGCCAGCATTTTATGGGTCGACTGCGTTTCGAAGAACACTTTACCCAGCACGCGTTCACCGCTCATGCCGCTTTTGCCGGCGTAAATCGGATGGAAATTAGTGTATGGCACCCATGCGGAATCGAAGTGGATCGACGGCACGTCCAGCGTCTGTTTGATCCAGTTCGTGTTGTACAGCAGACCGTCGTAGGTGGAGTTGGTGATCACCGCATGGACAGGCCAGCTTGCGCCAGGAATTGCCGCAACCTTACGTTCAATGGCGTCATGGGTGAACTCCCGGCGCGGAATACCGCCAAGAATACCGAGCGCGTTACGCGTGGGCGACAGCCAGAGCGGTACGACGTCGCTCATCATCAGCAGATGTGCCAGCGATTTATGGCAGTTACGGTCAATCAGCAAGGTGCTGCCAGCAGGCGCAGCGTACATCCCGACGATTTTGTTCGAGGTCGACGTGCCGTTGGTCACCATATAGCTCTGTTCGGCGCCAAAGGTGCGGGCGATATACTCTTCGGCTTCCAGATGCGGGCCGGTGTGATCCAGCAGAGAGCCTAGTTCGGTGACTGAAATCGACACGTCCGCTTTCAGCGTGTTGCCACCGAAGAAATCATAGAACAGGCAGCCCACCGGGCTTTTTTGATAGGCCGTTCCCGCCATATGACCTGGCGTACAAAAGGTATATTTGCCCTCCTTCACGTAGGTGAAGAGCGCGCGGGTAAACGGCGGAGTGATGTTATCGAGATATTCATTCGTATATTGCTGAATTCGGGTCGCAATATCTTCCGCCACGCCGAGGGAATATTCAAAGAACCACAGCGCCATACGCATATCGTTGGCGCTGACGTCCATGGTTGAGTGGGTATTAATAAACGCGTACAGCGGGAGATATTCGTTCAGCTTGTTGATATCGCTGCACAGTTCGAGATCGTATTCGTCCCAGTCGAAGATCACGCCGCAAATACGCGGGTTATGCTCGATGAACTTCAGCAGGTCGGCGCTGTTGTGCGGCCAGATTAGCTGATACCCGCGCGACTGCAGGGCTTGCTCAAGCTCCTTGATGGGCTCGTCTTTATAGAAGACGCCGTGCGGCCCCATAATGGCAATGATGTTCACGGTTTACCTCCTTGAAAAACATTAGCTAAGCATAGTTAAGGTAAACGGCAGCTATAAAAAAAGCCGCAACATTGTGCGGCTTTTCAGATAATTGTGAGGCTTACGCGTAACCGTAGGTCATCAGACGCTGGTAACGGCGGTTGAGCAGATCTTCTTTGCTCAGCACGTCCAGATCTGCCAGGTCAGCCAGCAGCTGCGCTTTCAGAGAAGCCGCCATCACTTCCGGCTTACGATGCGCACCACCCAGCGGTTCCGGGATGATGGAGTCGATCAGCTTAAGCTCTTTCAGGCGCGGCGCAATGATGCCCATGGCTTCTGCAGCCAGCGGCGCTTTGTCGGCGCTTTTCCACAGAATGGACGCGCAGCCTTCCGGAGAGATAACGGAATAGGTGCTGTACTGCAGCATATTCACTTTATCGCCCACGCCAATTGCCAGCGCACCGCCGGAACCACCCTCACCGATAACGGTACAGATGACCGGCACCTTCAGGCGAGACATCTCGCGCAGGTTGCGCGCGATAGCTTCAGACTGACCGCGCTCTTCCGCGCCCACGCCAGGGTATGCACCCGGGGTGTCGATGAAGGTGATGATTGGCATGTTGAAACGCTCAGCCATCTCCATCAGGCGCAGGGCTTTACGGTAGCCTTCTGGTGCTGGCATACCGAAGTTACGACGGATTTTCTCTTTGGTTTCACGACCTTTCTGATGACCAATGATCATCACCGGGCGTCCGTCCAGACGCGCGATACCGCCAACGATAGCTTTATCGTCAGCGTATGCGCGATCGCCTGCCAGTTCGTCAAATTCGTCAAACGCCAGGCGGACATAATCCAGGGTGTACGGACGCTGTGGATGGCGAGCCAGCTGGGCCACCTGCCATGCGCCGAGATCGGCAAAGATTTTGCGCGTCAGCTCTACGCTTTTCTCGCGCAGACGATGCACTTCTTCGTCGATGTTAATATCCAGTTTTTCATCCTGACGGCTTACCGCTGTCAGAGAATCGATTTTCGCTTCAAGCTCAGCAATCGGCTGTTCGAAATCAAGGAAATTCAGACTCATAGTATTCCTGTATTAGTCAAACTCCAGTTCCACCTGCTCCGAACCAATGAGGCCACGGAGATCGTTCAGTAAACGATCGCTCGGAGAGACACGCCACGTTGCACCAAAGCGCAACCGCGCGCGTGCATCCGCCCTCTGATAGTAGAGATGTACTGGAATTGTCCCCGAGCGGTGGGGTTCCAGAGACTGACGGAGTCGGTTTAAAAGCTGGTCATCAATTTGCCTGTCCGTCAGCGAGATAGCAAGCCCGCGAGCATATTTTTCCCGGGCTTCGTCAATGTCCATCACTTCGCGGGCGGTCATTTTAAGCCCCCCACTGAAGTCATCAAAGCTGACCTGTCCGCTGACGATAAGTATGCGGTCTTTTTCCAGCAATTGCTGGTATTTATCCAGCGCGTCGGTGAACAACATCACCTCCAGACGCCCGGAACGGTCATCCAGCGTACAGATGCCGATACGATTGCCACGCTTGGTGACCATAACCCTTGCGGCAATCACGAGCCCCGCAGCCGTGGTAATTTTACCACGTTCTGTCGGATGCATGTCTTTAAGCCTGTGGCCGCCGACATAGCGCTCAATTTCTTTGATGTACTGGTTGATCGGGTGCCCAGTCAGGTACAAGCCTAACGTCTCACGCTCCCCATCCAGTACCACCTGTTCTGGCCACGGCTGGCAGTTGGAATAAGATTGCTCGATCTGCTCTGGCTCTTCCGCCAGCACCCCGAACATATCCGCCTGACCAATGGCTTCCGCTTTTGCATGCTGATCCGCCGCTTTCAGCGCGTCGCCGAGGGAATTCATCAGCGCGGCGCGATGCGGCCCGAGTCTGTCAAACGCGCCGGACATGATCAGTTTTTCCAGCACGCGACGGTTCAGTTTTTTGGTGTCGGTACGAGCGCAAAGATCGAACAGCTCGCGGAAATATCCGCCGTTGTTACGCGCTTCGATGATCGCCTCGATCGGACCTTCGCCCACGCCTTTGATCGCGCCGATCCCGTAAACGATCTCTCCGTCGTCGTTGACGTGGAAGTGGTAGAGCCCTGAGTTAATATCCGGCGGCAGGATCTTCAGCCCCATGCGCCAGCACTCGTCCACCAGGCCAACCACCTTCTCGGTGTTGTCCATATCGGCCGTCATTACCGCCGCCATAAATTCAGCAGGATAGTGCGCCTTCAGCCACAGCGTTTGATACGACACCAAAGCATAGGCGGCGGAGTGGGATTTGTTAAACCCGTACCCGGCGAATTTCTCCACCAGATCGAAGATTTTCATCGCCAGCTCGCCGTCAACGCCGTTTTTCTTCGCCCCGTCTTCAAAGATGGAACGCTGCTTAGCCATCTCTTCCGGCTTTTTCTTACCCATCGCACGACGCAGCATGTCCGCGCCGCCGAGCGTATAGCCGGAAAGCACCTGAGCAATCTGCATGACCTGTTCCTGATACAGGATAATGCCGTAGGTGGGCTCCAGCACCGGCTTCAGGCTTTCGTGCTGCCACTGAACGTCCGGGTAAGAAATCTCTTCTCGACCGTGCTTACGGTCAATAAAGTTATCTACCATCCCTGACTGCAGCGGGCCCGGACGGAACAGGGCGACCAGTGCGATCATATCTTCGAAGCAGTCGGGCTGCAGACGTTTAATCAGGTCTTTCATGCCGCGGGATTCAAGCTGGAAGACGGCGGTGGTCTCCGAGCGCTGCAGCATATCGAAACTTTTCTTGTCATCCAGCGGGATGGCCGCGATATCCAGCGGCGGTTCGCCGTTCTTCTCGCGGCGGGCGTTAATCATCTCCAGCGCCCAGTTGATGATGGTCAACGTACGCAGACCCAGGAAGTCGAACTTCACCAGCCCGGCGTATTCTACGTCGTTCTTGTCAAACTGGGTTACCGGGTGTTGGCCCGCTTCGTCACAGTAAAGCGGTGCAAAATCCGTAATTTTAGTTGGGGCGATAACCACGCCCCCCGCATGCTTGCCGGCGTTACGCGTGACGCCTTCCAGCTTGCGCGCCATGTCTATCAGCGCTTTGACCTCTTCGTCAGCTTCGTAGATTTCCGGCAGCTGAGGTTCGGCTTCAAACGCTTTTGCCAGCGTCATGCCCGGATCGGGCGGCACCAGCTTAGAAATACGATCGACAAACCCGTACGGGTGGCCCAGCACGCGGCCCACGTCGCGGATAACCGCTTTCGCCGCCATCGTACCGAAGGTAATAATCTGCGATACCGCATCACGGCCGTACATATCGGCCACGTGCTCAATGACCTGATCGCGTTTCTCCATGCAGAAGTCGACGTCGAAGTCGGGCATCGAGACACGTTCCGGGTTAAGGAAACGTTCGAACAGCAGGTCGAATTCCAGCGGATCGAGGTCGGTAATTTTCAGCGCGTACGCCACCAGCGAGCCCGCACCGGAGCCACGGCCCGGTCCAACCGGCACGCCGTTATCCTTCGACCACTGGATGAACTCCATAACGATCAGGAAGTAGCCCGGGAAGCCCATCTGGTTGATTACCTGGAGTTCAATGTCCAGGCGTTCGTCATACTCAGGGCGACGCTTTTTACGCTCTTCTTCATCCGGGAACAGGAATTCCAGACGCTCTTCCAGGCCTTCTTTTGATTTCGCGACCAGGAAATCTTCCGTGGTCATGTCACCCGTCGGGAACTGCGGCAGGAAGTATTCGCCGAGGCGAACGGTGACGTTGCAGCGCTTGGCAATCTCTACGCTGTTTTCCAGCGCTTCGGGGATATCGGAGAAGAGCTCACACATCTCCTCCTCGCTGCGCATGTACTGTTGCGCGGAGTAATTACGCGGCCGCTTCGGATCGTCGAGCGTGAAGCCATCGTGGATCGCCACGCGAATTTCGTGAGCGTCAAAATCTCCCGGCTCGAGGAACCGCACATCGTTTGTCGCGACAACAGGCAGACCGCGTTCTTCCGCAAGTGCAACCGCCGCATGCAGATAGTTCTCTTCGTCCTGACGACCGGTGCGGATCAACTCCAGATAATAACGATCCGGGAAATACTCTTCATAGAACGAAACGCATTGATCCACCAGCGCGCTATTGCCGCGCAGCAGGCATTTGCCGACGTCACCCATACGGCCACCCGAGATCAGCAGCAGCCCTTCGTTCAGTTCAGCCAGCCAGTCACGGTCGATCCACGGCCCCAGCGCGCCATATCCGCGCTGATAGGCTTTTGAGATAAGCAGAGTGAGGTTTTGATAGCCCGTGTTGTTCATCGCCAGCACGGAGATTTGCGTCATTTCATCGCCGATAAGATCGCTCTGCACATGAAAATCCGCCCCGACGATGGGCTTTATCCCCGCGCCGTGCGCCGTTCCATAGAACTTCACCAGGCCACACAGGTTGGTAAAATCGGTGATCGCCAGCGCGGGCATGCCAAGGGAGGCCGCCTTTTTTACCAGCGGCCCGGTCTTCGCCAGCCCATCGATCATGGAGTAGTCGCTATGCACCCGCAGGTGTACGAAACGTGGTTCAGCCATCTTCAGATTCCGCGTTACTTAATTGCTTGCGTATTGATTCAGGACACCCGTCCCAGCGCGCGCTTCACCGGGCCAAAACTGCGCCGATGGTGTTCGGTTGCGCCATGTTCAGCCAGCCTCTCCAGATGGAAAGGTGTGGGATATCCCTTATGCTGGGCGAAACCATACTGAGGATAAGTGAGGTCCAGCGCGGCCATTTCGGCGTCGCGCGTCACTTTGGCAATAATAGAAGCTGCGCTAATTTCTGCGACCCGGCTATCGCCTTTAACGACCGCCATTGATGGCATGGGCAATGCCGGACAGCGGTTGCCGTCAATCAGGACATATTCCGGGGAAATTTTCAGACCTGCTACCGCACGCTGCATCGCCAGCATCGTGGCATGCAAAATATTCAGTTCGTCTATTTCATGCGGTTCAGCGCGCCCCAGGCTCCAGGCCAGCGCCTTCTCCTGGATCTCACTAAACAGCGCCAGACGGCGCTTTTCTGACAATTTTTTAGAGTCGTTCAGCCCGATAATCGGGCGATCCGGATCGAGGATCACCGCGGCGGTCACCACTGCCCCGACCAACGGGCCGCGACCCACTTCGTCCACGCCCGCCACAAGGCGAGTGTGAGGATAAACAAATTCCATCATTTTGCTAGCTCCAGCACCGCATCAGCCGCTTGCTCATCAGCATTACAGCGGATCAGTTGATGCAGTTCGCGGAAGGTATCGTGCATCTGGTGGCTGGTCTTGCCGTTGGCGAGCAGCGGCAGCAGCGCATCGGCAAGCGCCTGCGGCTGGCACTCATCCTGCAGCAGCTCTTTCACCAGCTCGCGCCCGGCAAGCAGGTTTGGCAGGGAGACATAGTCCGTTTTAACCAGACGCTTTGCCAGCCAGAAAGTGAACGGCTTCATGCGATAGCCGACCACCATCGGGCATTTCGCCAGCATGCATTCCAGCGCCGCCGTACCGGAGGCCAGCAGCGCGGCATCGCTCGCATACATCGCTTCCCGCCCTTTCCCGTCCAGAAGACGGACGTGAAGATCCGGGGCGACTTCCGCTTTGATGCGCTCAAACTGCTCGCGGCGTTTGGCATTTACCAGCGGAACAACCACTTCAAGATCCGGATAGGTCTGGCGAAGAATTTGCGCTGTTTTGAGGAAATCGGCGCTCAGCATCTCAACTTCTGCACCACGGCTGCCTGGGAGCAGTGCCAGACAGTGCACATCATGCGGGATGCCCAGCGCGTCGCGCGCCGCGTTTTTATCCGGATCCAATGGCATCGCATCCGCCATGGTATGGCCGATAAAACGGCACGGAACATTAAATCTGTCGTAAAACGCTTTTTCGAAAGGCAGGAAAGCCAGCACCAGGTTGGTGGACCGTCCGATTTTGAAAACGCGTTTCTGTCGCCACGCCCAGACGGACGGACTGACGTAGTGAATCGTTTTGATACCCTGCTTTTTCAGATTCCCTTCGAGGGTAATGTTGAAATCAGGCGCATCAATACCGACAAACACATCGGGTTTGAGTTCGGTAAAACGGCGGGTGAGATCGGCGCGGATGTGCAGCAAACGGCGTAGCCGTCCCAGCACCTCAACGATGCCCATCACGGCGAGCTCTTCCATTTCGTACCAGGCTTCACAGCCTTCGGCCTGCATCAGCGGGCCAGCAACGCCGACAAAGCGAGCATTGGGTACACGCGCCTTAAGCGCGCGGATGAGACCGGCACCAAGAATATCGCCGGAGGTTTCTCCGGCGACCAGGGCTATCGTAAGCGGACGACTGTCGACCATTAACGAATCAGACCCCTTGTTGAACGGTCAAAGAATTCCATGAACGCGTTCACTTCCGGGTGCTTATTCGCCAGCTCGGCAATTTCCGGCTTCGCCTCTTCCAGCGTTTTACCGCTACGGTACAGCAGTTTGTACGCGTTGCGGATGGCAGTAATCGCTTCGCGGCTAAAACCACGACGCTTGAGGCCTTCGATGTTCACGCCAAACGGCGTGGCATGGTTGCCCTGCGCAATCACATACGGTGGGACGTCCTGCGCCACACCGGAGCATCCGCCAACCATCACGTGCGCACCAATGATGCAGAACTGATGGACTGCGGTCATGCCGCCAATAATTGCGAAGTCATCAACCGATACGTGTCCTGCCAGCGTTGCGTTGTTGGCAAGAATACAGCGGTCACCCACGGTACAGTCGTGCGCGATATGCGCATTAACCATAAACAGGTTATCGCTGCCCACCTTCGTCAACCCACCACCCTGTACTGTTCCACGATGAATGGTGACGCTTTCGCGAATACGGTTACGATCGCCAATTTCCAGACGGGTCGACTCACCAGCATATTTCAGATCCTGGTTAACTTCGCCGATGGAAGCGAACTGATAGATCTCGTTATTGCAGCCAATGGTCGTGTGACCATTCACGACAACGTGAGATTTCAGTACTGTACCCTCACCAATTTCGACATGGGGTCCAACAATACAAAACGGGCCAATGTGGACGTTAGCGCCAATGATGGCACCGGTTTCCACAATAGCGGTAGGATGAATAAAGGCGGATTTATCAATCACGTATCAGGACTCCCGGCTACGAGCACACATCATCGTCGCTTCGCAAACAACTTTGCCGTCAACCAGCGCTACGCCTTTGAAGCGAGTCAGGCCACGACGCGTTTTTTCAAAAGTGACTTCCATGATCATCTGATCACCAGGCACGACAGGGCGCTTAAAGCGCGCTTCATCAATACCCGCGAAGTAATACAGCTCACCTGGCTCCAGTTTGCCGACGCTTTTAAACGCCAGAATACCGGTAGCCTGAGCCATCGCTTCCAGAATCAACACACCCGGGAAGATAGGCTTACCAGGGAAATGCCCCTGGAAGAACGGCTCGTTCACGGAAACATTTTTCACTGCGCGCAGAAAACGACCTTCTTCAAAATCCAGCACACGGTCTACCAGCAGAAACGGGTAGCGGTGCGGCAGAAGTTCTAAAATCTCTTCAATATGCAGAGTATGAGTGTCAGTAGTCAAAATACTCTTCCTGTCAAAATGTACTGATAACAATAATAACACGGCCTGCCGGTTTATTAGAAAGCCGACAGGCCGGGAAAAATAGCGTTCAACGGATGACGCTTAATCTTGTTGATCGATCTTACGCTCAAGAGACTTGAGGCGCTTGCTCATATCATCAATGTTCATCACCAGAGCTGCTGTTTTACGCCATACCTTGTTGGGTTGTAGCGGAATACCTGAGGAATAGACGCCAGGTTCAGTGATAGGACGCATTACCATGCCCATTCCCGTCACAGTGACCTTGTCGCATATTTCCATATGGCCATTAATCACGCTCGCACCGCCAATCATGCAATAACGGCCAATTTTCAGGCTGCCTGCCATGATGACGCCACCCGCAACCGCGGTATTGTCGCCAATCACAACGTTATGCGCAATCTGGCACTGGTTATCGATGATAACACCATTGCCAATGATCGTGTCGTCAAGCGCGCCACGGTCAATGGTGGTACAGGCGCCGATCTCTACGCGATCGCCAATAATAACGCGACCAAGCTGCGGAATCTTAACCCAGTTACCGCGATCGTTAGCGTAACCAAAGCCATCAGAACCAATTACGGTGCTGGACTGGACAAGGCAATTTTCGCCAATTTCAACATCATGATAAACGGACACATTGGCCCATAAACGGGTCCCGGCGCCGATTTTCGTATTTTTCCCAACGAAGCAGCCCGGGCCAATGACGACGTTATCGCCCAGCACAACGCCGGATTCGATAACCGCATTTGCGCCAACGGCGACGTTGCTACCAAGCCTGGCCGTCGCGTCAATCGCTGCACTGGCAGCAATGTCCTGGGCCGGCTGCGGCGTAGTATCAAGAATTTGAGCCATGCGTGCATACGTCAGGTAGGGGTTTTTCACTACCAGCGCGCTTACAGTGGCAAATGGAAGATCGTCCTGCGTCAGAACAACAGCTGACGCCTGGCATTGAGCCAGTTGCTCACGGTACTTAGGGCTTACCATGAAGGTAATCGTGCCAGCTTTAGCAGATTGCATGGACGCAACAGCGGTGATGACGATATCGCCATCACCGTGTAATTCTGCATCCAACTGCTGAGCTAAATCAGCCAGTCGAATTGAAGGCATTACTTATTTAACCTGTTTCAGAACATCAGCGGTGATGTCTTTAACATCGCTGCCGTTGAAAGCTACAGCGTTCGCATCAACAACCAGATCGATGTTCTGATCGGCAGCCACTGATTTAACAGCGGTCTGAATGCGAGTCACCAGCTTGCCGCGTTCTTCGTTAGAACGACGCTGACGATCCTGCTCGAAAGCCTGCGCTTTCTGAGAGAACGCCTGGCGCTGAGCCATTACGTCTTTTTCCAGCTTGCTGCGGTCGCTTGCTTTCATGGTAGAACCATCACGCTGCAGACGCTGCATTTTGGACTGAAGATCGTTTTCCATACCCTGCAGTTCGCTTGCACGGCCTTTGAATTCGTTTTCCAGAGTCGCAGAAACACCCGTTTTCTGTGCAACCTGCTGGAACAAATTACCCATGTTGACGATTGCAATTTTGTCTGCTGCCTGAGCAGAAGTTGCCATCGCTAAACCGAGACCTGCAGCTAATAACCACTTTTTCACAATTAACTCCTTACCATCCCATTGGCACCAGAAGGTACCGTTCTTTGCGTGGCAAGGCGACCGAGTTACCGATCGCCAGTTGTCAGCGCTACACTGCCAACGCATTCCTTTGCTGCGGATTATTACCAGGTTTTACCAATGTTAAACTGGAATTGCTCCGACTTATCTCCATCATATTTCTTAAACGGCTGGGCGTAAGAGAAAACCAACGGCCCCAGCGGTGACATCCATTGTAATGCGATACCGGCAGACATGCGAATATTGCTCGGATCGCTATAATCTGGAACGCCTGCCGCACGCATCTGGGCTGTATTCTGCCAGTTGGTATCCCATACCGTACCGGCATCCCAGAAGAAGGACGTACGGACAGAGTTCGCGTATTTATCACTGATAAACGGCGTTGGCGTGATGAACTCCAGGCTGGCAACGGCCATGGCGTTACCGCCCACCGCATCATCAGAGCTACAGACTTCGGAGGAGGAAGACTTATAACAGTTGTCTTTGTCGTTCCCGCCGTAGTAGACCGCTTTCGGACCAATGTTATTGGACTGGAAGCCACGAACGGTGCTGGAACCACCCGCATAGAAGTTTTCGTAGAATGGCATTTCTTTGCCACCCAGACCATCTCCATAGCCCCAACGGGTACGACCCAGGACTACCCACTTATGATCGTCATCAATCGGGAAGTAGGATGCGGTATCCAGCGTGACCTTGTAGAACTCGTTATCGGAACCCGGCACGGTAACTTTACCGTTCAGGTTGACGCGAGAACCTTCCGTTGGGAAGTAACCACGGTCAAGGCGGTTATAGGTCCAGCCGTAGTTAAAGGTGAAGTCATCGGCAGAGAAACCGTTATTATCACTGGACTTACTTGCCGACTGACCAATAGAGTCCAGGTAACGCCACATTGCCACCTGCGGTTGCATGTTGGACAGGTCGTTATGCACGTAGCCCAAGCCTGCACGCAGGGTGTTGTATTCGTTAACCGGGAAGCCAAGCGTACCGTCTACACCGTAACTCTTGTTGGTGTATGAAGACAGGTCCGCGTCATCTGCTTTAAAGTCGTTATAGAAGATACGACCGCCCAGGCTCACACCGTCTACGGTGAAGTATGGGTTAGTCACAGAGAACTCAGAGTAGGTCTGGTAGTCGTTTTTGGTGCCGTTAATACCGACAGAGTAACCCGTACCCAGCCAGTTATCCTGCTGCACGCCGACCTGGAAGCTGACGCCGCTTTCAGTACCGTAACCCACACCGAAGTTGAAGCTACCGGTGTTGCGCTCTTTCACTTTATATACGACATCAACCTGATCCGGGCTGCCCGGTACGCGCTGGGTATCGGTATCCACCGTTTCAAAATAGCCCAGACGGTTCAGACGCTCTTTACCCTGATCAACGAGGTCGCTTCCCAACCATGCGCCTTCCATCTGACGCATTTCGCGACGCAGAACGGAATCTTTGGAGGTGTCGTTACCGACGAAGCGGATCTTACGCACGTAGAAACGGTTGCCCGCATCCACATTCACGTGCAGCTTAACGGTTTTATCCGCGTCATTGATTTCCGGCTGAGTCTGTACGCGCGGATAGGCATAACCATAGCGGCCGAGCAGCTTCTTAATGCTGTCTTCCATTTTGGTTACTTTGGAACCGCTGTACAGATCGCCCGGCTGAATTTTGGTCAGCGATTCGATTTCAGCAGAATGCCCCGCAAGGTTACCACTCACTTCAACACCAGAAAGCTTGTACTGCTCGCCTTCGGTGATGTTAACCGTAATGTAGATGCCTTTCTTGTCCGGAGTCAGACTGACCTGAGTCGAGTCGATGTTGAAACGCGCATAGCCACGATCGAGATAGTAGCTGCGCAGGGTTTCAAGGTCGCCCGCCAGTTTTTGTTTCTGGTATTTGCGATCGCCTACCACGTTCCACCATGGCACTTCATCGCGCAGCTGGAAGGTGGAGATCAGTTCGTCGGTGCTGAACGCGTGGTTGCCGACAATGTTGATCTGCTGGATCTTCGCAGAAACACCTTCCTGGAAGACCAGCTTCAGGTCAACACGGTTACGCGGCAGCGGAGTGACAACCGCTTTCACGCTGGCACTGTATTTACCGACGCTGTAATAGAAGTCTTCCAGACCTTTTTCAATGTCTGAAAGGGTTGTGCGGTCCAGGGATTCACCCACACGAACACCGGATGCTTCAAGGTTCTGCTTGAGCATGTCATCTTTCACCGACTTGTTACCGGAGAAAGTGATACTGGCGATCGTCGGACGTTCTTTTACCTGTACCAGCAGCGTATCACCATCGCGCAGGACGCGGACGTCCTCAAAGTTGCCGGTGGCAAACAGAGCACGGATGGTGTTACTGATATCATCATCATTAACCGTATCGCCGGGGCGTACAGGCATACTGAGGAGGGCCGCACCAACGGCGACACGCTGGAGGCCTTCGAAATGAATGTCTTTCACTACGAACCCGTCAGCACCGTATACGGTGGCGCTGCTAAACAGCAGCGACGCTATGAGCAACTTTTTCATCGCCATCGTTATTATGCGTTCTTCCTAACACTCTCTTACAACCGAGAGAAATCATTGAAAAGTGCAAGCCCCATTAACAGCACCAGCAAAATCGAGCCAATGCGATAACTAAAGTCTTGAACTCGCTCGGATACCGGTCCGCCTTTTAGCTTTTCAATCGCCAAAAACAGCAGATGACCCCCGTCTAAAACGGGAAGCGGGAACAGGTTGATTATCCCAAGGTTCACGCTAATGAGCGCGAGGAACATGAGATAGTAAATCACCCCGAATTCCGCTGACATCCCAGCCCCCTGAGCAATCGAAATTGGCCCACTGAGGTTGTTCAGTTTCACATCACCGGTTATCAATTTCCCCAACATGTTGACCGTCAGCTTCATCAGTTGCCATGTTTTATCCGTGGCTTCAAGGATGGCGCTGAACGGCCCATACTGGCGTATTGTCTTGTACTCATCTGGCAGCGGGATCACTTTTGGCACAACGCCTGCGAACCCTTCTGCCTTTTTGCCGACCGACTTCGTATCCGGGATCAGCGTCAGCGAAAGCGGACTACCCTGCCTTTCAACTTCCAGCGCGAGAGACGTTCCCGGATTATCGCGCACCAGAGTAACAAAGGTCATCCACTCTGTTAATGGTTGACCATCGACTTTAACGATCCTGTCGCCCGCTTGCAAACCCGCTTTGCTCGCCGCCGAATTTGCCTGTACTTCGGCTAATACCGGCTCGATCTGCGCGCCGCGTGGACGAATGCCCAGCGCAGCGACGGGATCTTCTTTGTCTGGCTCGAAACGCCAGTGACGTAAATCGAGTACTTTGTCCTGACGCGTATCTGAACCAAACGGCGACACGCTGATGGTGGTCTGCGGATCGCCAATTTTAGCTACCAGCTGCAGTCGCACGGCATCCCAATCAGGGGTTTCGATGCCATCAATCGCTTTAAGTTCCATCCCGGATGTAATTTGCGCATTCGCCGCGATGGAATTGGGGGCAATTTCACCCACCACCGGACGTACGCCAGGGACGCCGATGATAAACACCAGCCAGTAAGCGAAAATAGCAAAGATGAAGTTGGCTACCGGTCCGGCAGCAATGATGGCGGCGCGTTGTCCAACGGTTTTATTGTTGAATGCGCTGTGTCGCAGCTCAGGAGCGACAGGCTCGACGCGTTCGTCGAGCATTTTGACGTAGCCGCCCAGCGGGATAAGGGCGATGACAAATTCCGTGCCGTGGCGGTCGGTGCGCGTCCAGAGTGATTTCCCAAAGCCGATGGAAAACCGCTCTACGCGCACGCCACAGCGGCGAGCAACCCAGAAATGGCCAAATTCATGCACGGTAATCAGTACACCCAGTGCAACAATGAACGCCGCCAGATTCCAGAGAATGCTCAGCATAAAACCTTCCGTTAAATCGTCCCGAATACCAGTAAAAGCAAACACGCAAACACTGGAACAGCCGCTGTCAGGCTATCAATGCGATCCAGTATACCGCCATGCCCTGGAATCAGGTGTCCGCTGTCCTTAATCCCTGCTTCACGCTTAAACATACTTTCGGTTAAATCACCGAGCACGGAGGCAAGCGCAGCAAAAATCGAGCACACCAGCAGTATTGACGGTGCTACTTCAAGATTCGCCCAGACGCCGTAGCCCCAGGAGATGATCGCTGCCGTAAACAGGCCGCCGATGAATCCTTGCCAGGTTTTGCCCGGGGAAACCTTCGGTGCCAGCTTATGTTTGCCAAACAGTTTACCAAACATATAGGCCCCGGAGTCAGCCCCCCAGACCAGAATCATCACATAAAGCAGCCAGATCGCACCGCTGTAGTGGTTTTCGTCGTAGTGCCAGGCTCGCAGCGCAACCATACCCCAGAAAAAAGGAATAATTGTGAGCAAGCCAAAAATCAGTCGCAGCACTTTTGAATTACGCCATAATGCCGCTGAACCCGGATAAAAAAGAACCAGCAACAGCGCGGCAACCCACCAGGCCAACGATATCCACAAGGAACCGGCAACCAGGGGCTGATGAATATCATGGTGATATTCAGGCAACGTAAACAGCATTATGGCCAGGATAAAGCCACAAAGTACCGCAAGCCATACTCGCTGAGTGCGCGAGGTAAAGCCGCTAAACTGTCCCCATTCCCACGCGGCGAGCATGCACACCACCAGCGTGACAATAGCGAATCCCACCGGGGGCAGTAAAAACAGCGCCGCAATGACAATAGGTATTAATACAAAAGCGGAAATCAGGCGATACTTCAGCAAAAGCTACCCCCATCAGGCTTTGTCGCCACCTGGCTCGGTGCCGCCGAAACGACGCTCTCGATTGGCAAAGGCATGCAGCGCACCTTCAAAGTCTTGTTCATCAAAATCGGGCCAAAGAACATCTGTAAAGTAAAGTTCGGCATAGGCAATTTGCCATATCAAAAAGTTACTTATGCGATGTTCTCCCCCTGTCCTAATTACCAAATCCACAGGTGCCTGTTCATTCATGCAGATTTGCTTGCTCAGCGCCTCTTCATCAATTTGGTCGGGTCTCAACAGCCCTTCCTGAACCTGTTCGGCCAGATGCCGAACGCCCTGGATAATATCCCAGCGTCCACCGTAATTCGCCGCAATATTCAGCGTAAGACCGGTATTATTTTCCGTCAGCGCTTCTGCTTTACGAATCCGTTCCTGCAAACGTGAGTTGAAACGACTGGTATCGCCAATGATACGCAGGCGGACGTTGTGGCGGTGCAGGCTTTTTACTTCGCTGTCTAGCGCCCACACAAACAATTCCATCAACGCAGTCACTTCCTGCAGAGGTCGATTCCAGTTTTCACTGCTAAAAGCATAGAGCGTTAACGCATCAATGCCGTTGTTGGCGGCAAAAGAAACGGCGCGGCGAACGGATTTCGCCCCCGCTTTATGCCCAAAGGCTCGTATCTTCCCTTGTCTTTTCGCCCAGCGGCCATTGCCATCCATAATGATTGCTACATGACGGCAGCCATGAGCTGGCAAATTTTCGCTTATTGGTTGATTCGCAGACAACATAACGCGTTTTTTGTCCCTGAAAAGGATTTAACGGTACTCAGGAATACTGAAGCCTATACATAAAAAAGCCGTGTCAAACCACGGCTCACCTGACCACATTAAGTCAAATACCTGCGATCAGGTGGCGCAGACTATATCACTGAAGCCCAACGCTAACAAATAGCACGACGACTAGTGCTTGCTTTATCACCAGCTTGCGAGACGTGTCACCTGTTGACGCGCAATATTACGCGCAGCTGCATCCACTGCCAGCACCTCTTCCACGCTTTGTGGTTCGCGCAAATCCATCATCTCCAGTACCGATAAATTTAACGACGCGATATCGGTAAAACGAATTTGCTGATTCAGAAATGCCTCAACGGTAATTTCATTGGCTGCATTAAGTGCCGTCGTCGCCGCCTGCCCCTGGTCAAAGGTATTCATCGCAAGCTTCAGACAAGGATAGCGGTCGTAGTCTGGTTCACTAAACGTCAGGGAACTTAGCTTGCAGAAATCAAGCGGCTTCACGCCAGATTTCACTCGTTTTGGCCACGCCATTGAATGGGCAATCGGCGTACGCATATCCGGCTCGCCCAGCTGTGCCAGCACGCTGCCATCCTGATAACGCACCATCGAGTGAATCACCGATTGCGGGTGAATCAGTACTTCCATCTGTTTCGCTGACGCATTAAATAGCCAGCGCGCTTCAATGTATTCCAGACCTTTGTTCATCATGGTGGCAGAATCAACGGAGATTTTACGCCCCATCGACCAGTTCGGATGACGGCACGCCTGATCCGGTGTCATCGCACGCAGTTCAGACAGTGGCGTTTCGCGGAACGGGCCACCAGACCCGGTAAGCAGAATAGACACCACGCCATTCTGCTCCAGGTCAGCGTACCCCAGGTTCTGTTGAAAAGGTTGCGGTAAACTCTGAAAAATCGCGTTGTGCTCGCTGTCGACCGGCAAAAGACGCGCGCCGCGCTGCTTCACCGCATCCATAAACAGGCGTCCGCAGGTGACCAACGACTCTTTATTGGCCAGCAAAACATCCTTACCGGCATCAATCGCGGCAAGCGTCGGCAGCAGCCCTGCCGCGCCGACAATGGCCGCCATCACCTGATCCACCTCGTCCAGCGCCGCCATCTCGCAGGCCGACTGATGGCCGCTCAGCACTTCGGTTCGGCAGCCCTTTTCACGCAGCTGTGCTTTCAGCAGACGCGCGCTCTCTTCGTCATCCATCACCGCATAGCGGGGCGCAAACTCCAGGCACTGCTCGGCCATTCGCTGCACATTCTTACCGGCCACCAGCGCTGTCACGGTGTAAAGTTCAGGATTATGGCGAACGACGTCGAGAGTGCTGCAACCGATAGAGCCGGTTGAGCCGAGGAGTGTTAAATGCTTCATGAGATGCCCGAAAAAAGTTAGACCAGATAAAAGCAAAACGCCGCCAGCAAGACCCGAAGTCCCTCTGAACGGCGTTTATCAGTGTACGACAGAAATCAGAACTGCATCAGTTCCGCTTCTTTTTCTGCCAGCGCCGCATCAATTTTCTTGATGGCCGCGTCGGTCATTTTCTGAATGTCGTCCTGAGAACGACGATCGTCATCTTCGCTGATCTCTTTTTCTTTCAGCAGTGCTTTCACTTTATCGTTCGCGTCGCGACGGACGTTACGCACGGATACACGACCCTGCTCAGCTTCGCCACGAACCACTTTGATAAGATCTTTACGACGCTCTTCCGTCAGCGGAGGCAGTGGAACACGGATGTCTGCGCCCGCAGAGCTTGGGTTCAGTCCGAGGTCAGAGGCCATAATCGCTTTCTCAACGGCCGGGCTCATAGAGCGGTCGAAGACGTTGATTTTCAGCGTACGGGTATCTTCAACCGTCACGCTCGCCAGCTGGCGCAGAGGCGTTGGCGTACCGTAGTATTCTACGATGATGCCATCAAGCAGGCTTGGGGAAGCACGGCCAGTACGGATTTTGCTGATTTGGTTTTTGAACGCTTCTACGCATTTGTCCATGCGTACTTCAGCATCTTTTCTGATGTCGTTAATCACGTTACGAATCCTTGAAAACTTGTCTCAGGCAGACTATCCGCCAGCACAGCGCTACAGGTGTGCTAAGTATAGTCGCGTTTAATTCATGACAACGCCAAAGGCGCGCCCGGGTAAGATACCACTACAAAATAAAGCAGAATCTTACCTGTATTTATCGTCAACGGAAATTATTCCGTGATCAAAGTGCCTTCTTTTTCGCCCATGACCACGCGACGCAGTGCGCCAGGCTTGTTCATGTTGAAGACACGGATCGGCAGTTTGTGGTCGCGAGCCAGCGTGAAGGCGGCAAGATCCATCACTTTCAGCTCTTTATCCAGCACTTCGCTGTAGCTCAGCTGATCGTACATGGTGGCAGAAGGATCTTTTGCCGGGTCGGCAGTAAACACGCCGTCTACTTTGGTCGCTTTCAGTACCACATCGGCTTCGATCTCGATACCGCGCAGGCAGGCGGCGGAATCGGTTGTAAAGAACGGGTTACCCGTACCGGCGGAGAGGATCACCACGCGGTTATTGCGCAACAGGCTGATGGCTTCTGCCCAGCTGTAATTATCGCAAACGCCATTCAGCGGAATCGCGGACATCAGGCGGGCATTCACATAGGCGCGATGCAGTGCATCACGCATTGCCAGGCCATTCATGACGGTTGCCAGCATGCCCATGTGGTCGCCCACTACGCGGTTCATCCCCGCTTTCGCCAGACCAGCACCACGGAAAAGGTTGCCACCGCCAATGACCACGCCAACCTGGATACCCAGTTCGACCAGTTCTTTGATTTCCTGTGCCATGCGATCAAGGATGCTTGCGTCAATACCGAAGCCTTCCGATCCCTGCAGCGCTTCGCCACTCAGCTTAAGCAGAATGCGTTTGTACACGGGTTTTGCATTGGTAGCCATGTTTCTTTCCTGAGACTGTCAACGATTAAGATGGGGGTTAATTCTGGCGACATGATATGCCGCAAATCAGCACAGCGATACTGGAGCCTGTCTGATTTCCTGTGACGGGTGACAAAAAGAAGCCGCCCTCAGGCGGCTCCTTTTCAATCATTAAGACTGCTTGGACATTGCAGCAACTTCTGCTGCGAAGTCAGTCTCAACTTTCTCGATGCCTTCGCCCACTTCGAAGCGGATGAAGCCAGTTACGTCAGCGTTGTGCTCTTTCAGAAGCTGAGCAACAGACTTGCTTGGGTCCATTACGAATGGCTGGCCAGTCAGAGAAACTTCGCCGGTGAATTTCTTCATGCGGCCTTCAACCATTTTCTCTGCGATTTCTTTTGGCTTACCAGACTGCATCGCGATGTCCAGCTGAACCTGGTACTCTTTCTCTACCACTTCAGCAGACACGTCTTCTGGCTTAACGAATTCTGGTTTGCTTGCAGCGATGTGCATTGCCAGCTGTTTAACCAGCTCTTCGTCAGCGCCTTTAGCCGCAACCAGAACACCGATACGTGCACCGTGCTGGTAAGAGCCCAGAACGTCGCCTTCCAGAGAAGATACGCGACGGATGTTGATGTTCTCACCGATTTTAGCAACCAGCGCAACACGTTCTTCTTCGAACTGTGCTTTCAGAACTTCAACGTCAGTGATTTTGCCCGCAACAGCTGCGTCCAGAACTTTGTTAGCAAATGCCTGGAAACCGCCATCTTTAGCAACGAAGTCAGTCTGGCAGTTAACTTCCAGAATGATGCCGTAGTTGCCGTCGATCTTAGTGATGATCACGCCGTCAGCAGCAACGTTGCCTGCTTTTTTAGCTGCTTTGATCGCACCGGATTTACGCATGTTTTCGATTGCCAGCTCGATGTCGCCGTTCGCTTCAGTCAGCGCTTTTTTGCAATCCATCATGCCTGCGCCAGTACGCTCGCGCAGCTCTTTTACCAGGGATGCGGTAATTTCAGCCATTCTTAAATCCTCGGGAGATGTGAACTGCCCGGCCGGGGGCCAAACAGTGTAAATTGAAAAAAGGGGCCGGTAATGGGCCCCTATTCATACACGGTACTAATAAGGGGTAAAACCTTATTATTCAGCTTCTACGAAGCTTTCTTCCGCCTGAGAAGCCAGATCCTGGGAACGGCCTTCACGAACGGTAGCAGCTACAGCGCTCAGGTACAGGCTAACAGCACGGATTGCGTCGTCGTTACCCGGGATAACGAAGTCAACACCGTCCGGATCGGAGTTGGTATCAACGATAGCGAATACCGGGATACCCAGGTTGTTAGCTTCTTTGATTGCGATGTGCTCGTGGTCTGCATCGATTACGAACAGCGCGTCTGGCAGGCCGCCCATATCTTTGATACCGCCCAGGCTGTTTTCCAGCTTGTCCAGTTCACGAGTGCGCATCAGCGCTTCTTTCTTAGTCAGCTTGTCGAAAGTACCGTCCTGAGACTGGGTTTCCAGATCTTTCAGGCGTTTGATGGACTGACGAACAGTTTTCCAGTTGGTCAGCATGCCGCCCAACCAGCGATGGTTCACGAAGAACTGGTCGCAGCTGTTAGCAGCATCTTTCACAGCTTCGCTTGCAGCGCGCTTAGTACCAACGAACAGAATCTTACCTTTACGGGAAGAGATCTTGTTCAGTTCAGCCAGGGCTTCGTTGAACATTGGTACAGTTTTCTCAAGGTTGATGATGTGAACTTTGTTACGCGCGCCGAAGATGAAAGGCTTCATTTTCGGGTTCCAGTAACGGGTCTGGTGACCAAAGTGAACACCAGCCTTGAGCATGTCGCGCATGGAAACAGTTGCCATGTTTAAAACCTCTATATTGAAAGTTGGGGTTATGCCTCCACGTATCCCATATTACCGACCCCGAAGGGCACCCCGGAATATGTGCCGATACGTGTGTGTTGTTACACAAAGTGAGATTTGTCGCTTCCGTCCAGCCTGTGTATCTGAGATGGATCGGAAGTCCGGCGCGCTTTATACCACAAAACACGATCAGAAACCAACTGTTGTTGGCGGAGTGTGCTGTTAATGATTCTCAATTTGGCACGGAGCGTGCCTGACTGATACCATTGACGACACTTAGACTAGTATTGTCGAAAAAATCGACACCGATGGACAGATTACATGGCTATCTCTATTAAGACACCTGAAGAAATTGAAAAGATGCGCGTCGCCGGTCGTCTGGCCGCGGAAGTGCTGGAAATGATCGAGCCGTTTGTGAAGCCGGGCGTCAGCACCGGTGAGCTGGACCGTATCTGTAACGACTATATCGTAAACGAGCAGCACGCGGTTTCCGCCTGCCTCGGCTACCACGGTTTTCCGAAATCCGTCTGCATCTCTATTAATGAAGTGGTGTGTCACGGTATTCCGGACGATGAAAAACTGCTGAAAGACGGCGACATCGTTAACATCGACGTGACCGTCATTAAAGACGAATACCACGGTGACACCTCAAAAATGTTCATCGTTGGCAAGCCGACTATTCTTGGCGAGCGTCTTTGCAAGGTTACCCAGGACAGCCTCTACCTGGCGCTGAAAATGGTTAAACCGGGTATTCGCCTGCGTACCATCGGTGCGGCAATCCAGAAGTTTGTGGAAGCAGAAGGTTTCTCCGTGGTGCGCGAGTACTGCGGTCACGGCATTGGTCGCGTCTTCCATGAAGAACCGCAGGTCCTGCACTATGACGCAGATGACGGCGGCGTGGTGCTGCAAAAAGGCATGACCTTTACCATTGAGCCGATGGTCAACGCGGGTGACTATCGCATCCGTACCATGAAAGACGGCTGGACGGTGAAAACCAAAGACAGAAGCTTGTCTGCACAGTACGAGCATACTATTGTGGTAACAGACAACGGCTGCGAAATTATGACGTTGCGCAAGGATGACACCATCCCGGCGATACTGACGCACGATGAATGATAAAAAAGCCGGCAAATGCCGGCTTTTTTAATGGTTATAGCTTTTTCTTATGGGTGGCGCACGATGAGTAATCTTTTACCCGAACAGTATGCTAACACAGCACTTCCCACCCTCCCCGACCAGCCCGATAACCCGGGCGTCTGGCCGTCGCACGAGCTGACCTGCGCGCATATTAAAGCCCATATGGATGTTTTCCATCGCTGGCTGGGCAGCGCGTTCGACGCAGGCGTGTCGGCCGAGCAGCTCATTGAAGCGCGCACCGAATTTATAGACCAGCTGCTGCAGCGCCTGTGGATCGATTACGGGTTTGGGCAAATCAGTGATGTTGCTCTGGTTGCCGTCGGGGGCTATGGCCGCGGTGAGCTGCATCCGCTTTCCGATATCGATCTCCTGATCCTAAGCCGCAAAAAGCTGCCGGACGAACAGGCGCAAAAAATTGGCGAACTGCTGACGCTGCTCTGGGACGTAAAGCTGGAAGTCGGCCACAGCGTGCGCACCCTGGAAGAGTGTCTGCTGGAAGGGTTATCGGACCTGACCGTCGCCACCAACCTGATTGAAACCCGCCTGCTGATCGGTGACGTCGCTCTGTTCCTGGAGCTGCAAAAACACATCTTCAGCGACGGCTTCTGGCCGTCAGAAAAGTTCTTCGCCGCGAAGGTCGAGGAGCAAAATCAGCGCCACCAGCGCTACCACGGCACCAGCTATAATCTTGAACCCGATATAAAAAGCAGCCCCGGCGGCCTGCGCGACATCCACACTTTACAGTGGGTCGCCCGCCGCCATTTTGGCGCCACCTCGATGGACGAGATGGTCGGCTTCGGCTTTTTAACCGAGGCCGAGCGTAACGAGCTGAACGAGTGCCTGCACCTGCTCTGGCGTATCCGGTTTGCTCTGCATCTGGAAGTCACCCGCTACGATAACCGCCTGCTGTTTGACCGCCAGCTCAGCGTGGCTCAGCGTCTGAATTATCAGGGCGAAGGCAACGAGCCGGTTGAGCACATGATGAAGGATTTCTTCCGCGTCACCCGCCGGGTGACCGAGCTGAACCAGATGCTGTTGCAGCTGTTCGACGAGGCCATTCTGGCTCTGACGGCGGACGAAAAACCGCGCCCGATTGATGACGAATTCCAGCTGCGCGGCACGCTTATCGATCTGCGCGACGAAACGCTGTTTATTCGCGAGCCGGAAGCGATCCTGCGGATGTTCTATACCATGGTGCGCAACAGCACCATCACCGGGATCTATTCCACCACCCTGCGCCATCTGCGCCATGCGCGCCGTCATCTGACGCAGCCGCTGTGCTATATCCCGGAAGCCCGTTCGCTGTTCCTGAGCATGCTCCGCCACCCGGGTGCCGTAAGCCGCGGCCTGCTGCCGATGCACCGTCACAGCGTGCTGTGGGCCTATATGCCGCAGTGGTCGCACATCGTCGGGCAGATGCAGTTCGATCTGTTCCACGCCTACACGGTGGATGAACACACCATCCGCGTGATGCTCAAGCTGGAGAGCTTTGCGAAAGAAGAGACGCGCTCCCGCCACCCGCTGTGCGTGGAGCTGTGGCCGCGCCTGACCCATCCGGAACTGATCCTGATTGCCGCCCTGTTCCACGATATCGCCAAAGGTCGCGGCGGTGACCATTCGGTGCTGGGCGCGCAGGACGTACTGAAATTTGCCGAACTGCACGGCCTGAACTCACGTGAAACGCAGCTGGTGGCCTGGCTGGTGCGCCATCACCTGCTGATGTCGGTCACCGCGCAGCGTCGGGATATTCAGGACCCGGAGGTCATTAAGCAGTTCGCGGAAGAGGTTCAGACTGAAAACCGTCTGCGCTATCTGGTCTGCCTGACGGTGGCGGATATTTGCGCCACCAACGAAACCCTGTGGAACAGCTGGAAGCAGAGCCTGCTGCGCGAGCTGTATTTCGCCACAGAAAAACAGCTGCGTCGCGGGATGCAGAACACGCCGGACATGCGCGAGCGCGTACGTCACCACCAGCTTCAGGCGCTGGCACTGCTGCGGATGGATAATATTGATGAAGAGGCGCTACATCAGATTTGGGCCCGTTGCCGCGCCAACTATTTTGTCCGCCATAGCCCAAACCAGCTGGCGTGGCATGCGCGGCACCTGCTCAAGCACGATCTGTCCCAGCCGATGATCCTGCTAAGCCCGCAGGCCACGCGCGGCGGAACGGAGATTTTCATCTGGAGCCCGGACCGGCCTTATTTGTTTGCTGCGGTCTGCGCCGAGCTGGACAGGCGTAATCTGAGCGTTCACGACGCGCAGATTTTCACCACCCGCGACGGTATGGCGATGGACACCTTTATCGTGCTTGAGCCGGACGGCAGCCCGCTCTCGGCGGACAGGCATGAAGGGATACGTTTTGGTCTGGAGCAGGCGATTACCCAGCGCAGCTGGCAGCCTCCGCAGCCGCGTCGCCAGCCTGCGAAATTGCGCCACTTTACCGTCGATACCGAGGTCAATTTCCTGCCGACCCACACCGACCGAAAATCGTTCCTGGAGCTGATCGCGCTCGACCAGCCAGGGCTGCTTGCCCGCGTCGGCCAGGTTTTTGCCGATCTGGGAATTTCGCTTCATGGGGCCCGAATTACAACCATTGGCGAGCGAGTAGAAGATTTATTTATAATCGCGACAGCGGACCGGCGTGCCCTTAATAATGACCTGCAGCTTGAAGTGCAACAACGGTTGACAGCAGCCCTCAATCCAAACGATAAAGGGTGATATGTTTTTTAGTGAAATGGAAAGAGTGAACAATGCAGCAGTTACAGAACGTTATTGAGTCCGCTTTTGAGCGTCGCGCCGAGATTACCCCGGCAAATGTGGATACCGTGACCCGTGAAGCGGTAAAACAGGTGATTTCCCTTCTGGATTCCGGCGCGCTGCGCGTGGCAGAAAAAATCGACGGTCAGTGGGTCACTCATCAATGGCTGAAGAAAGCCGTGCTGCTCTCTTTCCGCATCAACGATAACCAGGTTATCGACGGAGCTGATAGCCGCTACTTCGATAAAGTGCCAATGAAATTCGCTGACTACGACGAAGCGCGTTTTCAGAAAGAAGGCTTCCGTGTGGTACCGCCTGCGGCGGTTCGTCAGGGTGCATTCATCGCGCGCAACACCGTGCTGATGCCATCCTACGTGAACATCGGTGCCTACGTTGACGAAGGCACCATGGTTGACACCTGGGCGACCGTAGGTTCCTGCGCGCAGATCGGTAAAAACGTTCACCTGTCCGGCGGCGTGGGCATCGGTGGTGTTCTGGAGCCACTGCAGGCTAACCCGACCATTATCGAAGACAACTGCTTCATCGGCGCGCGCTCTGAAGTGGTTGAAGGCGTGATCGTTGAGGAAGGCTCCGTGATCTCTATGGGCGTTTACATCGGTCAGAGCACCCGTATTTATGACCGTGAAACCGGCGAAGTTCACTACGGCCGCGTTCCGGCGGGCTCCGTGGTGGTTTCCGGCAACCTGCCGTCTAAAGATGGCAAATACAGCCTGTACTGTGCGGTTATCGTGAAGAAAGTGGATGCGAAAACGCGCGGTAAAGTGGGCATCAACGAATTGCTGCGCACCATCGATTAATCGGGTATAACAAAAAGCGGGGGCAACCCCGCTTTTTTTATATCTGAGGGTGGCGAAAATAGATTTTTTCGTTAATTATTCAAAGGTTATGTTGAGATCAAGGGTCCCGCTATGTACGATAATCTGAAAAGTCTGGGCATTACCAATCCTGATGAAATTGATCGTTACAGCCTCCGTCAGGAAGCCAATAACGATATTCTGAAAATCTATTTTCACAAGGACAAAGGAGAGTTTTTCGCCAAAAGCGTGAAGTTTAAATATCCACGCCAGCGTAAGACCGTTGTGGCTGACGGTGTAGGACAGGGCTACAAAGAAGTACAGGAAATCAGCCCTAACCTACGCTATGTGATCGATGAACTCGATCAGATCTGCCAGCGCGACCGCACCGAAGTCGATCTTAAGCGTAAGATCCTTGACGATCTGCGTCACCTTGAAAGCGTTGTGACGAATAAGATCAGCGAGATTGAAGCAGATCTTGAGAAATTAACTCGCAACAAATAAGTTGGGTGCGGCCTGATGCCCTCACCCCGGCCCTCTCCCACAGGGAGAGGGAGAAAACCATCATGTAGGCCGGGTAAGGCGAAGCCGCCACCCGGCAAACAACATCATCGCTGCTCATCCAGCTGCAGCGCCACATACAGCAGCAGCCTGTCGTCAAAATTCCCCAGATCCAGCCCCGTCAGCTCCGAAATCCGGTTTAACCGATACTCCAGGGTATTGCGGTGAATAAACAGCGCCTTTGAGGTCGCCAGCGGCTGCACGTTGTGACGGAACCAGGCCTGCAATGTGCGGCGCAGCAGGCCGTTGTTGTCCATGGCTTTCAGGCGCACTAATGGCCGCGCCAGCTCATTGGCCTGCCAGCCGCCGCGCAGGCTGTCGAGCAGCACCGGCAACATCAAATCCTGATAGAAGTAACTGCGGCTTTCCGGCATACGCTGTTTACCCACCATCATGGTGGTGCGTGCGGTCCGCCAGGAGCGGGCGATACTGCCCGGCCCGGTAAAGTAGTTGCCCAGCGCAACGCGAAAACGCAGCTGACCATTCTCCTCCATCCGGGAGATCAGCTGCTCCACGCGACGACGATGATCGTCGGCATCCCAGCGGCCAAACGCATTGAGCGCCGGTTTGAGGACCACCATTTCCGTCAGAGAAACGATCGCCACCAGGTTATCGCGCTCCGGCGTCGCCAGCGCATTTTGCAGCTGCTGCAGCTCGGCCATCGCGCTGTCCACGCCAAGCTGGCCGCTATCGACCTCAATGACCGCTACCACGCGCGGCTGGTTGAGATCGATCCCCAGACGCTGCGCCCATTCGCTGAGCGCAGGCGTATGCTCTTCCGCCTGAATAAGGTTCATCACCAGCTCTTCACGCAGGCGGCTGTCCTGGGCAAGCAGGTGCATCAGGCGCGACTGCTCCAGCATCATCTCAGCCGTCATACAGACCAGCTCACCGTATTTTCGCAGTGACTCGGGCTCGCCGGTGAGGCCGATTACCCCCACAATTTCGCCTTCAAGGCGCAGCGGTAAATTAATGCCCTGGCGTACGCCGTGCAGGTGTTTCGCTACCGCATCGTCGATATCCACGACCCGCCCCTGAGAAAGCACCAGCAGCGCGCCTTCGTGCAATTCCCCAATACGCTCGCGATCGCCGCTGCCAATAATGCGCCCGCGGGCATCCATCACGTTGATATTGGTATCAATGATGCGCATGGTGCGCGCCACGATATCCTGCGCCATTTTGGTATCAAGATGCCAGCCAGCCATGTAACCCTCCTGTGAGCAGAGCTCAAGCATAGAGAAGTTCAGCGACGGCTGCATTGTGCGAATGCACAAAGAGAGAGGGAGAAGTATGGAGTTGTGGCAAGAATCACAGAAACGAGAAAGCCCCTGCGAACAGGGGCTTAAGAGAATTACTGCATCAGCAGATAAAGAGAGGTATCACCACGCTGAATATTCAGCGCCAGTACGGAAGGCTTGCTCTCGAGAATTTTGCGCAGTTCAGCGATGTTTTTCACCGGCTGCTGGTTAGCGCCCATGATCACATCGCCTTTTTTCAGGCCGATACGGGCTGCCGGTGAATTCGCTTTCACGTTGTTCACCACCACGCCTTTGTCTGCGCCTTTGTTGCTCATCTCGGCACCTTCAATCCCGCTGAAGATGGTGCTGGAATCCACCTGATTCTGGCTGCTCTGCTGCAGCTCCAGGCTCACGTTAACCGGCTTACCGTCTCGCAGCAGGCCGAGGGTCACTTTACTGCCAATCGGCATTGAGCCTACTTCGGCACGCAGGGCGGCAAAGCTGCTGATCGGCTTACCGTTCAGGGAGGTGATCACATCCCCCGCTTTAATGCCCGCTTTCGCCGCGGAGGAATTCGGCATCACCTGGCTGACGAATGCCCCGCGCTGAGCGTCAACTTTCATCGCCTTAGCCAGTTCGGAGTTAAGCTCCGTACCGAGGATACCCAGCTCGCCGCGTTTCACCTGGCCATACTGCACCATCTGCGAGGTCAGGTTTTTCACCATGTTACTTGGGATAGCAAAACCGATACCAATGTTGCCACCGTCCGGTGCCAGGATAGCGGTGTTGATACCGATCAGCTCACCGTTCAGGTTCACCAGCGCACCGCCGGAGTTGCCGCGGTTGATCGCCGCATCCGTCTGGATGAAGTTTTCATAGTTCTCAGCGTTGAGGCCGCTACGGCCCAGCGCAGAGACGATACCCGAGGTCACGGTTTCCCCCAGACCGAACGGGTTACCGATCGCCACGGTATAGTCGCCCACGCGCAGCGCATCGGAGTCGGCAATTTTAATCGCCGTCAGGTTTTTCGGATCCTGAATCTGGATCAGCGCGATGTCGGAACGCGGATCTTTACCCACTACTTTGGCGTCGAACTTACGGCCATCGCTCAGCTGAACCTTAATGCTGTTCGCGTTATCGACAACGTGGTTGTTAGTGACGACGTAGCCTTTCGCCGCATCAATAATTACCCCTGAGCCAAGCGCCATGAATTTCTGCTGCTGGCCGCCGCCCTGGCTGTCATCCCCGGCACCGCCGCCCTGACAGAACGGTGAACTCTGGAATGGCGAACCATCCTGGCAGAACGGCGAGTTATCGCCGAAGAACTGCTGGAAGTTACGCGGCATACGCGGCGTATTGACGGTCGTGCTGCCCTCAACGTTAATACTCACCACCGATGGCATCACTTTTTCGAGCATCGGTGCCAGGCTTGGCATCTGCTGCGCGGTTGCTGCCGACGACGCGGTCTCGGCTGCAGTAGCAGTCAGAGGAGACAGCGCTAAACCTAAACTCAGAGCCAGTGCACTCATTGCTAATGTGGTTTTTTTCATGTTTCTCAATCTCGATTTACAGGTAACGCAAAATTGCTGTGTAACTCAGATTCGTTTTATACCGCTTAGTTCCGGCGATAAGTTTATGGAAAAGGTAAAAATTTATTGGCCGTCTTTACAAAACTCCGGAATTATTCCACCGCCATCAGCTTGCGGTATTCATCCCAGGCATACAAATCCGTCATGCCGCTGATATAGTCCTGGATAAGACGGCAGCGATAATAATATTCCATCACCGGCCATTCGGGAGAGTTGCGTTCCAGCTTGCCAATCGCTTCAACATACGCCAGACGATGCCGGGTAGAGAGTTTTTGATAAAGCCGCGATTCGATGGGTATTCTGCGCACGCGCTCGTGTTCCACCAGTTCGCTGAATTCATCGACCGACAGCTGAAGCAACGGGGAATAAATTTCCAGTAACCCACTAATTACCCGATAGCCCTGCAGCTCCAGCTGCTCGACATCCGGATGGCTGAATACATGCCGCATCGCCACATGTTTATAAAGCTCAAGGAGTTGACTGAAACTGCTGTCATCTTCCAGCAGCGCGTGGTTGAATTCCCCGCTGAAAATGAGCGGCAAATTATCAATAAAACGCGATGCCGCATACGGCACCAGTTTATTTAATGTATTGACCCGCAAATACATAAAGAACTGGTCTTCCGTACTGCGGCTTAAAGTATTTGAGCGCGATTTTTCCCAGGCATTTTCGACCACCTGCGCAAACAGCGAGCCTTTTTCATGGGTGCCCCAGGCCGCATAAAGATGCTGATAAAGCTCCTCGACGCTGAAGATTCTTTTCTCCACGGCATCTTCCAGATCGGCCACGCAATAGGAAATATCATCCGCGGCTTCCATAATCCAGGTCAATGGAAAGCGGCCGTTTGGCGTCAATGAAAGTTCTTTACGTAACCGTTCAATATAGGCCTCTTCGGAAAGGTAATAGCCCGGTTTTTTCATTAAATAGCTGTGGGACGGGGGCGTATCCCCCATCCACCACGCGGGGCGCGTATATTTCAGAATGCAGCCGACCTGTGCCCAGGTCAGGTTCATGCGCATCAGGGAATGGACCAGCCGGATCCCCTGCGCGTTGCCCTCGAAGTGACACAAATCCTGGCGCACTTTGCGACGCAGATCGTTCAGCCGCTCTTCACCTTCACGCAGGCGTAAATCGCGTACGGTGCAGCGGTCATCGCTGAGGGGCTGGCTTACCGCATCCGAAGGATAAAGCCGCTGCTTAAACCAGTCATTGATCGCCGCCTCACCAAAGTGGCCGAAAGGCGGATTGCCGATGTCATGCATCAGGCAGGCCATCTCAACGATGCTCTCGAAGGGCCCCGTCAGCTCGTCCAGACCATAGGCTTCCAGTAAACGCTGCTCTTTGAGACGGCTCAAAATCTCTTTGGCAATGTAGCGCCCGACCTGCTGCACTTCCATCGAGTGGGTTAAGCGCGTGCGCACCGCGGCGTTACGCTCCAGCGGGAACACCTGAGTTTTTTGCTGCAGACGGCGGATGGCAGGCGAGTTAACGATCCGCCCGCGATCGCTCTCGAAGATACGCAGGATCTCATGTTCGCTCTTGTCGCCCTGCGGCGAACGGAAACGTCGGTGCCAGTTAATTTTGGTACGAAAATCGATTGGTGACATGTGCTCCCCCGCGTGAGAATGCGTTTCCCCTTAACCGCATGATAGACTATGCATCTTAACAAGGCACATCGCGAGTAAATCTATGAAAATCGGCATTATTGGTGCAATGGAAGAAGAAGTTACGCTGCTGCGTGACAAAATTGAGAACCGTCAGACCCTCTCTCTGGGAGGTTGTGAGATCTACACCGGCCAGCTGAACGGTGTTGACGTGGCTCTGCTGAAATCAGGCATCGGTAAAGTGGCTGCTGCGCTGGGTGCAACCCTGCTGCTTGAGCGCTGCAAGCCGGACGTGATCGTGAATACCGGCTCTGCGGGCGGCCTGGCGCCGACGCTGAAAGTGGGCGATATCGTTGTCTCCGACGAAGCGCGTTACCACGATGCCGACGTCACCGCGTTCGGTTACGAGTACGGACAGCTCCCGGGCTGCCCTGCTGGTTTTAAAGCTGACGACAAGCTGATTGCGGCGGCAGAGACCTGCATCGCAGAACTCAACCTCAACGCGGTACGCGGTCTGATTGTCAGCGGTGATGCCTTCATCAACGGCTCAGTTGGGCTGGCGAAAATCCGTCATAACTTCCCTCAGGCGGTTGCCGTTGAGATGGAAGCGACCGCGATCGCTCATGTCTGCCATAACTTCAGCGTACCCTTCGTGGTGGTTCGCGCCATCTCTGACGTGGCAGACCAGCAGTCCCACATCAGCTTCGACGAGTTCCTGACCGTTGCGGCAAAACAGTCCACCGTGATGGTGGAGCGCCTGGTGCAGAATCTGGCACGTGGCTAAACATACCGTCAGGGCGCTGGCCGCCCTGCTTCTTCTCGCACCGCTGTGGCTCTATGCGTTACCGCGCGTGATTACTCTCTCTCCCGCAAATACGGAACTGGCGTTTGCCGCCGGGATCACGCCCGTTGGCGTGAGTAGCTTTTCGGATTACCCACCGCAGGCCGCGGGTATTGAACAGGTGGCAACCTGGCAGGGGATGAACCTTGAGCGCATCGTGGCGCTTAAACCGGATCTCGTGCTGGCCTGGCGCGGCGGCAACGCCGAGCGGCAGGTCAACCAGCTCACCTCGCTTGGCATAAAGGTCATGTGGATTGATGCCGTCAGCATTGAGCAGGTCGCTCAGGCGCTACGCGCCCTGGCCCCCTATAGCCCTACGCCCAAAAAAGCCGAGGCTGCGGCGAAACAGATGCTGAGCGATTATGCCGCGCTGAAATCCCGATACGATACCCCTGTTAAAAAGCGCATCTTCCTGCAGTTTGGCAGCCAGCCGCTGTTTACCACCGGAAAAGGGTCGATTCAGAACCAGGTGCTGGAAGTCTGCGGCGGTGAAAACATCTTTGCTGCCAGCCGGGTACCCTGGCCGCAGGTGAGCCGCGAGCAGGTCCTGGCGCGCCAGCCGCAGGCCATCGTCGTGGTCGGAAATGCGAGCGAGATTCCTAAAATTGAACAATTCTGGCAAAGGCAGCTAAAAATTCCGGTAATCCCGCTCAACAGCGACTGGTTTGAACGCGCCAGCCCGCGTATTATCCTCGCCGCAAAACAGCTCTGTGCCGCGCTGGCAGAGAGTCACTAACATAAGACCCTTTTCGAGGATTTAACGATGCTCGTTTATTGGCTGGATATTCTTGGCACAGCCGTTTTTGCTATCTCCGGCGTTCTGCTCGCCGGAAAACTACGCATGGATCCGTTTGGCGTGCTGGTGCTGGGCGTCGTGACCGCTGTCGGCGGCGGGACTATCCGCGATATGGCGCTGGCAAATGGCCCGGTGTTTTGGGTGAAAGATCCTACCGATCTGGTGGTCGCGATGGTCACCTGCCTGTTAACCATTGTGCTGATTCGCCAGCCCCGCCGCTTACCCAAGTGGATATTGCCGGTACTGGATGCCGTGGGTCTGGCCGTGTTTGTCGGTATTGGCGTCAATAAGGCGTTTAATGCCGGTACCGGTCCGATGGTGGCAATCTGCATGGGCGTATTAACCGGCGTGGGCGGAGGGATCATTCGCGACATTCTGGCGCGTGAAGTGCCGATGATCCTGCGTACTGAAATTTACGCAACGGCCTGCATCGTGGGCGGGATTGTTCACGCTACCGCGTACTACACCTTTGCCTTACCGCTGGAAAATGCCGCGATGCTGGGGATGGTCGTGACGCTGGTGATACGCTTAGCGGCGATACGCTGGCACCTGAAGCTGCCGACGTTTGCGCTGGATGATAATGGCAGGTAAAAGCAAAACGGTAACCGCAAGGTTACCGTTTTGAGTATTTACGCCCTATCCCTGTGAGAAAGGGACGGAGTAACGGCATCAGCCCGCACTCTCTTAGATGCTGAACGAAGATCCACACCCGCAGGTGCTTGTCGCATTCGGGTTAGTGACCACAAAGCGCGAACCTTCCAGACCCTCGGTGTAATCCACCGAACCACCCACCAGATATTGCAGGCTCATCGGGTCAACCACCAGCGCGACGCCCTGTTTCTCGATAGTCATATCACCATCGTTAACCTGATCGTCAAAGGTAAAACCATACTGGAAGCCGCTGCAGCCGCCACCGGTAATATAGACACGCAGTTTCAGGTCCGGATTGTCTTCGTCGGCAATCAGGACTTTCACTTTGTTGGCTGCTGCTTCGGTAAATTCGAGCGGTACAGCTACTACGTCATCACTCATCTTATGCTCCCATGAATACTGCTATTGGGTAAAATTCACCCAATTCTTTGTCTCATTATCTAATACCCTGGTAATTCATTCAAGTATTCTGCGTGGCGGCCCGCTCCGCCTCTTGTTTTGCCAGGGTACGCGCAAGGATGGTGGAGTATAGCGGTTTTCCACCCAGGAACTGGGCTAATAGTGTCGCGCCGAGACAGGTAATGATCATTGGCAAAATGAGCTGGTAATTGTCCGTCATCTCCAGCACCAGCACGATGCCAGTCAACGGCGCACGCAGGGACGCGGCCAGCAGCGCGCCCATTCCGGCCACCGCAAACGTCCCGGCTTCAAGGTGATAGGCGGGAAAGCCCACTTCAGCCGCCATCCCAAACGCAGTCCCCAGCAGCGTGCCCAGCGCCAGCATCGGGGCAAAAATCCCCCCGGGCGCGCCGGAAGAGAAGCACAGTACCGTCGTGATAACCCGGGAGATAAACATAAACAGCAGCAGACCCACGCTGAAATTCCCTGCCGCCGCAATGGGAATCAGCCCGAACCCGCCGCCTGCGGCATTCGGCTCGATAAACCCGAGTACGCCGCACATGCCGCCCAGCAGACCGCCCATCAGCACCCATTTCGTGGTGTTCCCGCCGTGAATGCGCTGGAACATATCCTGG
>NZ_QFXN01000152.1:0-102141 GCF_003144775.1 Enterobacter sp. CGMCC 5087
CACCACGCCAAAAATCATGCCGAGGATCAGGTAAAGCCACAGGGTGTTAACCGGCGCGTTGGTCAGTTTACCCACCTCAATGACCGCCCCTTCGCCATTAAAGAGGCGAAACACGATGCTCGACATAATGACGCCGGTAAACACCGCTTTAATCGAGATCAGGTTGTAGCGAAACTGCGCGCGCATCTCTTCGATGATAAACAAAATGCCCGCCAGCGGCGCGTTAAAGGCCGCCGACAGCCCCGCCGCCGCACCGGTTGCCAGCAGCGTATGGCGCGCTTCGGCGCTGCGCATCCGGAACAGATCGCCCACCATGCGGCCAACGTTCCCGCCCAGTTGAACCGTAGGCCCTTCCCGGCCAAGAACCATCCCCGCGCCCAGAGTCCCCATGCCGCCGATGAACTTAACCGGAATCACCCGCCACCAGCGCACCGGACGCAGCTCCTCCAGCGCGCCTTCAATTTCCGGAATGCCCGATCCGCCCGCCTCCGGCGCAAATTTACGCACCAGAAAATACCCCACCATGGCAAACAGCGCGGACAGCCCGAATGCCCACACCCAGACCAGCCATTCGCTGTCGGCGAAACCGGCCACGGTGCCCACTCGCCAGTTGAGTACGGCATTAACCGCTTTTTCAAACGCTACGCCAACCAGGCCCGCGAGAGTGCCCACCACGGCAGCGGCCAGCAGGATCGCCAGCGGCGTTTTATCGCGATTGAGCAGCCGCCGAATGCTGACTCGGTGCTGGGCGCGCGTAAATTGTTGTTCTTCAAAAGACGGAGAATCTGATTTCATGTCCTGTTCTTATTTGTCACACAAAAAGCCGCGAGGATTTTACCAGAGACGGCCCCACCGTCTCCTGAAAATTACTTAACAAATCTTAAAGCATTGCCCGGCTAAAAATTTCATAACCTTCCCCGAATCACATAGAATAGTGGGCTTAACCATTTTATTCGAACCAGGAACGACGCCATGAGCAAGTCTGAAAACCTCTACAGTGCAGCCCGCGAGCTTATTCCGGGTGGCGTGAACTCACCTGTGCGCGCCTTCACCGGCGTGGGCGGTACGCCGCTGTTTATCGAACGTGCTGACGGCGCGTATCTGTATGATGTCGATGGCAAAGCCTATATCGATTATGTAGGTTCCTGGGGACCGATGGTGCTGGGGCACAACCACCCTGCCATTCGTAACGCGGTGATTGAAGCCGCCCAGCGTGGCCTGAGCTTCGGTGCGCCAACCGAAATGGAAGTGAAAATGGCGGAGCTGGTGACCGAGCTGGTGCCTACCATGGACATGGTGCGTATGGTGAACTCCGGTACCGAAGCCACCATGAGCGCTATCCGCCTGGCGCGCGGTTTTACCGGTCGCGATAAAATCATCAAGTTTGAAGGCTGCTACCACGGTCATGCGGACTGCCTGCTGGTGAAAGCCGGTTCCGGCGCGCTGACGCTCGGCCAGCCGAACTCGCCTGGCGTACCGGCAGATTTCGCGAAGCATACCCTGACCTGCACCTACAACGATATTGCTACCGTTCGCGCGGCGTTCGAGCAGTATCCGCAGGAGATCGCCTGCATCATCGTTGAGCCGGTCGCCGGCAACATGAACTGCATCCCACCGCAGCCTGACTTCCTGCCGGGCCTGCGCGCCCTGTGCGATGAGTTCGGCGCGCTGCTGATCATCGATGAAGTCATGACCGGCTTCCGCGTCGCGCTGGCGGGTGCCCAGTCTTACTACGACGTCGTGCCGGACCTGACCTGCCTCGGCAAAATCATCGGCGGCGGCATGCCGGTCGGCGCATTCGGTGGTCGTAAGGACGTGATGGAAGCCCTGGCGCCAACCGGTCCGGTTTACCAGGCGGGCACGCTCTCCGGTAACCCCATCGCCATGGCGGCGGGCTTTGCCTGCCTGACCGAGGTGGCACAGCCGGGTATTCACGAAACCCTGACCGACCTGACCACGCAGCTGGCAAACGGTCTGCTGGAAGCCGCGGAAGAGGCCGGTATCCCTCTGGTGGTCAACCACGTGGGCGGCATGTTCGGGATTTTCTTCACCGATGCGAAAACCGTGACCTGCTATCAGGACGTGGTGAAGTGCGACGTTGAACGCTTCAAGTGCTTCTTCCACCTGATGCTGGACGAAGGCGTGTACCTCGCGCCGTCCGCGTTCGAAGCGGGCTTTATGTCCGTGGCGCACAGCGAAGAAGATATCAACAACACCATCGACGCGGCGCGCAAGGTGTTTGCGAAGCTGTAAGATGTGCGGCTTGATGCCCTCACCCCAACCCTCTCCCACGGGGAGAGGGCGCAAACACTAAAACGGCAATCTAAGGATTGCCGTTTACTTTTATTACCGGCTCTGCTTTCTCAACAGATAAATAAAGTACGGCGCACCGATAAAGGTCGACAGCAGACCCGCCGGGATCTGATACGGGAACAGCACCATTCTTCCGCACCAGTCCGCAAACACCAGCATCATCCCGCCCGTCAGTGCCGACATCACAATATGCGGCATCGTCCGGCGGAACCCCATCATTCTGGCAATGTGCGGCGCCATTAATCCGACAAAACTCAGCGGTCCAATCGTCAGGGTTGCCACAGCCGTCAGGCACGCCGCCAGCAGCAGCAGGGCCACGCGCGCTGGCGTCAGCGCCATTCCCACCGCGCGCGCGGTTTCGCCGCCGAGCGGCAGAATGGTCATCCAGCGGCGGCACAGCGGCACCATCGCCAGCAGCACGAGCATCGAGATCCCGGACCAGACCACCTGGCTGCCGGTGGCATTGTAGGTTGAGCCGGAAATCCAGGTCAGGATCTTCGCCATACGCGGATCGCCGCTGGCCTGCAGCATCATCAGCAGCATGGTAAACGCGGTGCTGAGCGCCATCCCGGCCAGCAGCATGCGGTGCGGTGAAAATCCGCCGCGACCGGCGGCAATAAGGATAATCATCAGCGTG
The DNA here is from genome assembly GCF_003144775.1 of Enterobacter sp. CGMCC 5087. NCBI lineage: Bacteria > Pseudomonadati > Pseudomonadota > Gammaproteobacteria > Enterobacterales > Enterobacteriaceae > Enterobacter > Enterobacter sp. CGMCC 5087. The sequence continues at coordinate 2,951 of NZ_QFXN01000152.1, forward strand.
ACTGCCGCGCCGATACTGCCGGCAGGCATCAGCCAGCCAAACGCATTCCCCGGCACAAAGAACAGCATCAGCACCACGCCAAAGGCGGCGCCAGAGCTGATCCCGAGCACTTCCGGGCTTGCCATCGGGTTGCCGGTCAGACGCTGAATAATGCACCCCGCCACCGCCAGCATTACCCCTGCGATCAGCGCAGCGAAGATACGCGGCCAGCGCCACTGCACCAGTTCATCGAGTAAATCCCCCGTCGCCCAGTGCCAGCCCACGGCATCGCGTCCAAATGAGAGCGCCGCAAACGAAGCGATAATCAGCACAGCCAGACCGGCAAGGCTAAACCACAGCACCGACCGACGTTCAGCGTAAACTTTATCGCCGGCGTCCATCGCCGGTGCGCTCATGCTGCGCAGGCGCGGGAGCAGCCACAGCAGCAGCGGCGCCCCGATAAGCGCGGTCAACGAGCCGGTGGACACTTCCCTCCAGACCTGCGCCAGCCAGAGAACAAGCTGATCGGAAAGCCAGAGGATCAGGGCCCCAATCAGCGGCGCCAGCATCAGACGCGCCAGCAGGCGACGCGCCCCGAGCATTTTCGCCAGCAGCGGCGCAAACAGGCCGATAAACCCGATGATGCCGACCGCGTTTACCAGCAGGGCGCTTAATACAATCGCCAGCGTCAGCGCCGCCAGACGAGCCAGCGACAGCGCCAGCCCCAGGTTACGCGCCACGCCATCATCCAGCCCCATGAGCGTCAGAGGGCGCAGGAGCAGCAGCGTTAGCAAGACGCCGCCAGCCAGCTGCGGCCACAGGTGCTCTACAACGCTCCAGTCGGTCTGGGTGAGCGTGCCGGTACTCCACAGGAACATGCTTTGCAGCCGATCGTGATGGAACAGCACCAGCAGCTGGTTAATCGCCCCGCAGTACAGGCTCACCACCAGCCCGGCCAGAATAAGCGTTACAGGAGAAAGGCGCTTGCCCCAGGCCACGCCAAAGACCAGCGCGCCCACCACGCACGCTCCAGCGAGTGCCGCAAACTGCGAGGTTAACGCTCCCGGCAGCGCCCACAGCGTAGTAATGGTGATCCCAAGCTGCGCGCCGGTCGCGACGCCGAGCGTGGTTGGCTCTGCCAGCGGGTTACGTAAAACCTGCTGGAACAGCACGCCCACCAGCCCTAAGCCAGCCCCGACCAAAAGGGAGATCGCCAGACGCGGCAGCAGGCTGTAGTGGAACAGCATCTGCTGAATATTGTCGATATCCGGCGAGGCCAGAGCGGCCCCCCACTGCGCGCGCGGTAAGGCCGCGGAGAGGTTGAATCCGGTTAATACCAGCGCAACCAGAAAAAGCAGGGATAACAGCAGCGCCGGGAAGCGGGCGATACGCGTACTCATGCGTTACCTCCCAGGGCGTTATCAAGCACGCGGGCAAAATGCATGGCCGACAGCGTCGCACCGTAGAACCAGACCGCCGGGACGCGCTGGAAGCGCTTCTCGCGTACAAACGGCATCGCCTGCCAGAGCGGGGTCGCCATCAGGGTTTGCATGTCGCGTTCGTTACCGTGGTCGAAACAGAGCACGTCCACATCGCGAAACGCCGCCAGACGATCGATACCCACGGCGGTACTGCCCCAGAAGGTCATCTCCCCTTCCCAGGCATTGCGAATGCCGAAGCTGTCCAGCACCTCCTGGAACAGACAGTTTTTACCGAAGACCAGCATATGGCGGGCATCCAGCAGCGTCACCATCAGCAGCGGACGATCGCCCCGGTGAGCAAAGCGCGGCTTCAGGGAGTCTATCAGGGCATCAAATTCGTCGAGATGTTTTTTGGCCTCCGCTTCGCGGTTGAGGAAATGCGCCATCTCGTTAATCGAGTTTTTCGCCACGGCCAGCGGTTTTTTACCGTCGCTGAAAGCAAATCCACGCCCCGGCGCAATGCGCGCCATGGTCTCCTCTGACGGGCCGTAGCCCGCGGACCAGAACAGGAACGAGGGTTTCATCTGGGTGAGCAGCTCAAGGTTTGGCTCCGTTCGCAGGCCGACGTCGATTACCGAGTCCGGCAGCTTTGGCTCGTTCACCCAGAGGTTATAGTTAGGAATGTCCGCCACGCCATAGGGCGTGACGCCGAGCGCCATCATCAGTTCGACCGGCAGCCACTCCAGGGCCACAATACGGTGCGGATCGACGGCGGCGGCACGCGCCGTATTCATTTTTAACAGCAGCGGCGAGAGCGCCATCGCCGTCAGCAGGCGACGGCGGCTAATGCGTGTGTTACTCAGCATCAGTAGACAAAGCTCACCGGTGCAGCCCCGGCCGGGTGAGGCAGAATACCCATCGGAATACCGTAAATATGTTCCAGCGTTTCGCTGCGCATCAGCTCGGCCGGTGTCCCCTGGGCAATCATCTCGCCCCCGCGCAGCGCGACGAGGTAGTCACAATAGCGCGCGGCCATGTTGATATCGTGCAGGACCGCAATGACCGTCAGGCCACGCAGCTGGCTCAGGCGATGCACCAGCGCCAGGACGTCGACCTGATGGGCGATATCCAGCGCAGAGGTCGGTTCATCCAGCAGCAGACAGCGGCTGTCCTGCGCCACCAGCATCGCAATCCACGCGCGCTGACGTTCGCCGCCGGACAGGCTATCCACCAGACGGTGCGCCAGCGGTTTTAGCCCGACCAGCGCAATCGCCTCTTCCACCTTCTCTCTGTCGGCGACGCCGAAGCGCCCAAGCGCACCGTGCCACGGATAACGCCCAATCGCCACCAGCTCACGCACCGTCATCCCTTCCGCCTGCGGCAGCTGCTGCGGCAGATAGGCCACTTTGCGGGCAAAGGCTTTACTGCTCCAGCTCTCCAGCGGTTGGTCATCCAGCAGAATATCGCCTTCTGAAGGCGGCTGATGGCGCCCCAGCATCTTGAGCAGCGTGGATTTACCGGAACCGTTGTGACCAATCAGTCCCGTCACTTTACCGGCCGGAAACGTCAGAGAGAGCGGATGCAGCAGCGTGCGCCCGGGTACGCGAAAGGAGAGATGGTTGAGCGTAAAGGTGGTGTCGGGTTGCGTTTGAATATCCTGCATATCAGCCAACTTAAATAAAAAGGGCACGGCGAACCGTGCCCGAAGAGAGATTAGAAGCGGAAGGTCGCGGTGGCAACAACCTGACGTCCTGCTCCCCAGTAGCATGCGTATTCGCTGTAGCAACTGGAGACATATTCACGGTCGAAGATGTTGTTCACGTTGACGCCGACTGACGAGCCCGGCAGCCCAAAGCGAGCCAGGTCGTATTTCACTGTGGCATCCGCCAGGGCATAGCCCGCGACGTTGAACGACTGGTAGGCTTTTGGCGACGAGGCAGAGTAGTAGGAGACCGTGTTGCCGATGTAACGCGTCCCCGCGCCAACGGTCAGGCCACTCAAGGCCGTCTCGTGGAAGGTGTAATCGGCCCACAGTGACGCCATGTTACGCGGCACTTCCGCCGGACGACGGCCTTCATACCAGGTATCGTGCGTGTATTCCGCATCGGTAAAGCTATAGGACGCCGTCACGTTCACATTGGCAGAGACTGCGGCTTTCGCTTCCAGTTCGAACCCGCGGGAACGAATTTCGCCGCCCTGCACGCTAAAGCCGCTGGTCGGGTTCGCCGGATCGGCCGTCAGGTTGTTGTTTTTAGTCAGCTGATATACCGCTGCAGTCACAACCACAGGCAGATCTTTCGGTACGTATTTCACGCCCGCTTCATACTGCTTGCCGCGCGCCGGATCGAACGGTTTGCCGCCCTGAGTGGTACCCGAAATCGGTTCGAACGACTCGCTATAGCTGAAGTAAGGCGTTATGCCGTTGTCGAACAGGTAGTTAATCCCGCCGCGCCATGTGAATGCCTGGTCGTTGATTTCCGCAGTAGTACCGGTTGTACGCGTCAGCGCAGAGGTTTTCGCAAAATCGTAGCGGCCCCCCATTGTGAGTACCAACTTATCCCATTCAGCCTGATCCTGAGCATACAGGCCGGTTTGTTCCTGACGGTTCAGCACTTTGTATAGGTAGTAAACGTCGACATTCGGATTGCCGTACGCAGGCTTCGTCATGCTGATGGGATCGGCAGTGCCGTAATCAGCATCAATATCGTTACGCATGCGCAGGTAATCGACGCCCGTTAACAGGGTATGATCCACTGCACCGGTTGCAAATTTAGACTGAAGCTGGGTATCGACCGTGAACGAGTTCAGGTCCTCATCAGAGCGCACGTACGCACGGCTGATCTGAGCCGGTGCAATATAGCCGTTACCGTAGACGGAACGGTAAAGCGTGTTGATTTTGGTGTAGCGCAGGTTTTGACGCACGGTAAAGGTGTCGTCAAACTGATGCGAGAAGCTGTAGCCCACCATTTTCTGACGACGGGAGATCTTGTTGTCTTCTTCACCTTCGTTGAAATCGGTCGGCAGCTTGTGCGCGTTGCCGTTGGCATCATAGTAAGGCACAACGGTACCTTCCCGCGGCAGCCAGCCGTAATAGCCTGCATCCGGATCGCTCTGGAAGTTGCTCAGGAACGTAAAATCGGTTTTATCGTCAGGTCGCCAGCTGAAAGCAGGCGCAATGGCGTAGCGGGATGACTTAACCATCTCCTGCTGCGCATTTTCGCTGCGCCCCAGGCCGGTCAGACGGTATGACCACACGCCGTCATCATCAATCGCATCGCTGAAATCAAACCCGGTCTGCCACAGGTTATCGGTACCCATTTTGAACTGGATTTCTTTCAGTGGCTCGGTGGTTGGACGCTTGCTAACCATGCTGACCACGCCGCCCGGGTGACTTTTACCGTACAGAACGGACGTTGGACCGCGCAGCAGTTCAACGCGCTCAAGGAAATACGGATCCATGGACGCTTCAGAATAGTTATCCCCCTGCAGCTTCATACCGTCCAGGTACTGGTTAGTATTCACGGTACTGGAGGTGGTGAAACCACGGATAGAAACAACATCATACGTTGTTGACGCGCCGCGCGTTGCGAACACGCTCGGCGTATAGGCCAGCGCCTGTTTAACCGTACCCGGCTGTTTCATGTCCATCTCTTCACGGGTGACGACAGAAATAGACTGCGGGGTTTTCTCAATCGGGGTATCGGTCTTGGTCGCCGTGGCGGTGCGTTTGGCCGCAATCGTGGGTGCCGGTCCCCAGGCACTTTCCTGTGCCGCAGGTGCTGCGGTTACCGTAATGGTTTCTTCTTTTTTCGGGGTTTCGGCCGCGTGAGTATAAGCAGACATGCCGGCAACCGCTGTGGCGACGACAACCGCGAGCTTACGCAGCGACGTGTTCATAGGCTGAGCAGTATTGGAAAGCGCCATGTTGAATCTCTGATGTGAAAGTGAATGATAACGTAAACGAGAATTATTATTATGAGCGCCAGAATAATATGCGAAACGCTGGTTGCATAGCAAGCAGTAAGCGGCCCTATGAGAATTAAGGGTTTAAGAAATCATCAAGAGAAAACGAAGGGTTAATCAGAGTTAAAGCGAAGGTTAACGAAATAAAGTTTACGGGTAAAAAAAGCCCCCTTCCAGGGAAGAGGGCTTTAAAAGGTTAGTTACCGCCGAACATGTCTTTAATCCAGCCCGCGACACCGTCGCTGTCTTTCTTCTCATTCTGCTGCTGCGGCTGTTGCTGCTGCGGCTGCTGTGGTTGAGAAGACTGGTCGAACGGGTTACCCGTTGGCTGTTCCGGCTGGCTTTGCTGGCACAGCGAGTCCGGGTTAGCGGTCCAGACAGGCAGCGTACGCATTCCGCCGCCGCAGACGAAGTTACCGGAGCTGTCCACGCCCATATCGACGATATCTTCCGGCGCGACCAGATTCAGCGGCACAGGAGACTGATTCGCCAAGTAGCGCTGGTAAATCGACATCGCCCCGCTCGCGCCGTACAGCTTGGTCGGCTGGTTGTTGTCGCGGCCTACCCAGGTGATCACCACTTCACGGCCATCAATACCGGCAAACCAGGTATCGACGTTGTTATTGGTGGTCCCGGTTTTACCCGCCAGATGGAGACCCGGATACTTCGCTCCCAGCTGGCGCCCTGTGCCGCGCTGCACGACCTGCTGCATGGTCCACAGCGTCATGTAGGCGGCCTGAGCAGGAACGGCACGCTCCGCCTGTGGGAAGCTCTGATACAGCACGGAGCCATCTTCGGCAATCACCGAACGCAGGGCAGACAGCGGCGCGCGGTTGCCCCCGCTGGCAATGGTCTGGAACGCCTGCGCCACTTCGATCGGCGTCAGGTTAAGCGCGCCGAGGATCATCGCCGGCACCGGGTGCAGCTGATCTTTCGACACGCCCAGTTTTTGCCAGGTGTCGACAATCGCCGGCAGTCCCAGCGACATGCCCAGGTTCACCGTTGGCACGTTCATGGAACGGGTCAACGCATCCACCAGCATGACCTGGCCGCTGAACTGTTTATCATCGTTCTGCGGTGACCAGACCTGGCCGTTAGGCTGGCGCAGGGAGATAGGCGCATCCGCAATCCAGGTATTCAGGCGATACTGATTTGGCTGGCTCAGGGCAGTGAGGTAGGTTGCCGGTTTTGCCAGAGAGCCGATTGAGCGACGCGCCTGCATGGCGCGGTTGTAGCCTGCAAACTGCGGCTCGGCACCGCCCACCATGGCGCGAACTTCACCAGAGTTACGGTCAACCACCACCATCGCGGTTTCCAGATCGCTCAGCTTACGCTGTTTCTTCAGCGCCGGAATACCTTCCACCGCGGCTTTTTCGGCCGCATCCTGCGCCACGGAGTCAAAGGTGGTGAAGATCTTCACGCCGGAGAGATCTTTGACCTTATCACCGAGCTTGCTTTGCAGCTCCTGACGCACCAGCTGCATAAATGCAGGCTGAGGCGAAATCACGCCACCGCGCGGCTGAACGCCGAGGGGACGCGCGCTCAGCATGTCGTACAGCTCCTGGTCAATCACCTGCTGCTGTTGCAGCAGACGCAGAACGAGGTTACGACGCTCCAGCGCCAGTTTCGGGTTACGCCACGGGTTATAGATGGACGCCCCTTTCACCATGCCCACCAGCAGCGCCTGCTGGTCCAGGCTCAGCTCTTCCACCGGACGGCCAAAGTAGTACAGGCTCGCCAGCGGGAAGCCGCGGATTTCGTTATCGCCGCTCTGACCGAGGTACACCTCGTTCATGTACAGCTCAAGGATACGATCCTTGCTGTAGCGCGCATCCATCAGCACGGCCATGTAGGCTTCGTTCGCTTTACGCCAGTAAGAGCGTTCGCTGGAGAGGAACAGGTTTTTCACCAGCTGCTGGGTCAGCGTACTCGCCCCCTGCACGGTGCGACCGGCAGTCAGGTTAGCCAGTACCGCACGACCAATCGAGTAGAGGCTGATGCCATCGTGCTCGTAGAAGTGACGGTCTTCGGTTGCCAGCAGGGTATCAACCAGCAGATCCGGGAAGCCGTTACGCGCCACGAACAGGCGCTGCTCGCCGTTTGCTGACGAAAGCATGGTGATCAGACGCGGATCGAGGCGGAAGAAACCGAACTGACGGTTGTTATCCATGTTCTCGATGGTGTCCAGACGATCGCCGTCAAAGGTCAGACGCGCGCGCACCTGCCCCTCTTTGCTGTCCGGGAAATCAAACGGACGACGGATCATCTCAATGCTGTTGGACTGCACGGTAAATTCGCCAGGCCTCGTCATTTTAGACACCTGACGATACTGGGTGGCTTCCAGCAGTTTGACCATCTCGTTCTTGGTGATGGACATATCTGGCTCAAGGTTCACCATACGGCCATACACTGCCGCAGGTAGCTGCCAGACTTTACCGTCGATACGGCTGCGGATCTTCTGATCCAGATACACGCCGTAAATCGCCATCAGCACGACAAAAACAATAAACAGCTTCAGCAGCAGCCAGAACCAGCCGCGTTTGCCCCGAGGCTTACGCCCTTTGCCTTTTCCATTACGCGGCATCGGTTCTTCATCCTCATAATCGTCTTCATAGTCATCGTCATAGTCCTCATCTCTGAGGCGACGACGGCTTACCTTTTCTTTCGCCGGACGCGTTGGTTTTCCCTTACGTCCTATTGGCTCGCGGTCATTCCCCGCCATGCTTTTTCTCCGCAACTTTCAGGCGCAAAGGCCAGATTTTCTTTTCTTTCACAGGCCTGTGAAAGAAGAAATCTCTCAAAATTTGTTTTCTCCCTCTCCCCATGGGAGAGGGCCGGGGTGAGGGCATCGGGCCGCACTCCCCTTTTACGAATATTTCTTCGTTCGCCGCGTCGGCGCCGTATTCGCCGGATCGTCCGGCCAGACATGTTTGGGATATCGCCCCTTCATCTCTTTCTGCACTTCACGGTAGCTTCCCGCCCAGAACGCCCCCAGATCTCGGGTGATTTGTAATGGACGATGCGCAGGCGACAGCAGCTCAAGCACTAACGGCACACGCCCTTCCGCAATGGACGGCGTGGTGGCTTCACCAAACATCTCCTGCATCCGAACCGCCAGCGCCGGCGGATTATCCTCATGATAACGGATGGCAATCCGGCTTCCGGTCGGCACAGTGTAATGCCCTGGCAGTTCACTATCCAGACGTTGACGTAATGACCAGTCCAGTAAATTCTGTAACGCGGTCTTAACATCAAGCGCCTTCAGGGCTCGCAGAGAGTGTACGCCGCTCATTTGCGGCAGTAGCCAGCGCTCAAGCGTAGCGAGCAGCGTCTCGTCATCCACCGCAGGCCAACCGTATTCCGGTAGCCACTTCGCGGCGCAGTGCAGACGAATGCGGTATTGCTCCGCTTCCGGCGTCCAGTTCAGGGCGCTCAGCCCTTTTTCCCGAATTCCGTTCAGCATCGCCTGGTGAAGCTCGTCTTCCGACGGCTTCGCCAGCGGCTTCGTTTCTAACGTCAACTTACCAATCTGGCTGCGACGAAAGGCCTTCAGCGTGCCCTGGGCGTCATCCCATTCCACGGTATCAGATTGCTGAAGCAGCTGCGGACAGGCACGCGTCAGGGCGTCAATCTCTACGGCAATCGCCTGCAGGATACGCGCATCCGGAGAATGGCTGCCCTGCAGCAGCAGCGGGGCGATCAACCATTCGTGGCGCGTCAGCGCATCATCGCTGTCCAGCATCGCCCCCATGCCGTTTGCCAGCTGGTAGCGACCGTCCAGCCCGCGCCGACGCGCGATCCTGTCCGGGAAGGCCTGGGCCAGCAGGAAGGCAATCTTATCGCTATCAGGCATTCCTCCCCGGCTATTCAGGCGTTTGCACAACTGCTGCGCACGCTGCTGCCAGTTCCCCTGGCTGCGCGAAAACGCCTGCCCCAGATCGCTGCTGCCACCGCGAGGCGGCTCCTCAAGAATAGCCGCCAGTTTTGCCGCCGTGGCAATTTCATCATCCCCTTGCGCGGCCACCAGCATCGCGGCCAGACGCGGATCGTTGCCCAGCGCCGCCATTTTCTGGCCGCGCGCCGTCAGACGCTCGCCTTCCAGCGCGCCAAGCTGCGTCAGCAGGGTGCGCGCAGCGGTGAGGTTTACGACAGGGGGAGGATTAAGCCAGGTGAGCTGCTCAGGGTTCGGGCAGCCCCACTGGAGCAGATCCATCACCAGACCAGACAAATCGCTTTGTAAAATTTCCGGCGTGCTTTGCTGTGCGGCGCGTTCAGCCTGCTCCGCGCTGGTCAAATGCAGGCAGATGCCCGGCTCAAGACGCCCCGCGCGGCCCGCGCGCTGCACCATCGACGCCTGGCTGATGCGCTGCGTCAGGAGTTTAGTCAGCCCGGTACGCGGATCAAAGCTTGCCACCCTCTCCTGCGCGCTATCCACCACCAGGCGAATCCCTTCAATGGTCAAACTGGTCTCAGCAATGTTGGTTGCCAGCACCACCTTGCGCTGCCCCGCCGGGGCCGGAAGGATGGCTTTACGCTGATCCTGTAGCGACAACGCGCCGTAGAGCGGGCAAAGCAGCACGTCGCCGCCTACGCGGGTAGAAAGCTGCTCCTGCACGCGCTGGATTTCACCGACTCCCGGCAAAAATAGCAGCAGGGAACCGGCTTCCTGGCGCAGCAGCTCAGCCGTGGCAATGGCGACGGTCTCGTCAAAACGCTGATGGGAGGGAAGCGGCTGATAGCGGCGTTCAACCGGAAACGCCCGCCCTTCCGAGCTGATGACCGGTGCATCGGGTAATGCCTGTCGTAGCCGCTCGTTATCCAGCGTGGCCGACATAATAAGCAGCCGGAGATCGTCGCGCAGCCCCTGCTGCACGTCCAGCAACAGCGCAAGGGCCAGATCCGCCTGCAGGCTGCGCTCGTGGAATTCATCGAGGATCACCAGCCCAACGCCGTTCAGCTCCGGATCGTTTTGCAGCATGCGGGTAAGAATGCCCTCGGTGACCACTTCAAGACGCGTGGTCGGGCCAACGCAGGTCTCGGCACGCATCCTGTAACCTACCGTTTCGCCCGGTTTTTCATTCAGCAGCTCCGCCAGGCGCTGCGCCACGTTGCGCGCGGCCAGCCTGCGCGGCTCCAGCAGGATAATTTTCCCGCTGATGTTCCCGTCTTTCAAAATTTGCAGCGGCAGCCAGGTGGACTTACCCGCCCCCGTCGGAGCATTCAGCAAAACCTGCGGGGAGTGGCGTAAGGCAGCGAGAAGGTCAGGAAGAACGACGGCGACCGGCAATGAGGACACTAACAGCTCCAGAGGGTTAACATTAGTCGGCGTACATTGTAGCATCGGCGCATATCATTACCGAGTCCTCCGTATGCCTGAGTCGAAACGGCTGTTTTTTGCCATTGAATTGCCCACCACAATACAGCGTCAAATTGTTCGCTGGCGCGCCGATTGCTTTCCGCCGGAAGCGGGCCGCCCTGTCGCGGCGGCCAACCTGCACCTGACGCTGGCCTTTTTGGGCGACGTCAGTGCCGAAAAACAGCGGGCGTTAGCCGCAATGGCCGGGCGTATTGCCCAGCCGGAATTTACGCTGCACCTCGACGACGCGGGTCAGTGGCTGCGTTCGCGCGTGGTGTGGATGGGAACGCGCCAGCCGCCGCGCGGATTATTGCAGCTGGCGAATATGCTGCGCGCCCAGGCGGCGCGCAGCGGCTGTTATCAGAGCCCACAGCCGTTTCATCCACATATCACGCTGCTGCGCGATGCCGGTCAGGCCGTTGCCATCCCGCCGCCGGGTTTTCACTGGGCCTTTCCGGTCAACGCATTCGCGCTTTACGAATCCGTCTTTGCACAGGGACGCACCCGCTATACGCCGCTACAGCGCTGGACGCTGGGCAACACCGAAAGGAATTCCGATGAAGTTTAGTCCTCCCCTGCAGCACGCCACGCTTATCCAACGCTACAAACGCTTCCTCGCCGACGTGATTACCCCCGAAGGGGTTCAGCTCACCCTGCACTGCCCCAATACCGGCGCCATGACGGGGTGTGCGACGCCGGGTGACAGAGTCTGGTATTCCACATCAGAAAATAGTAAACGCAAATATGCCCATACCTGGGAAGTGACCGAAACCCAAAACGGGGCATTTATTTGCGTTAATACCCAGCGCGCAAATCAGCTGGTTAAGGAAGCGCTGACCCTTGGCACCATTCCCGAACTGGTGGGATATGGCACGCATAAAAGTGAAGTGAAATATGGCGATGAAGGCAGCAGAATTGACTTCATGTTACAGGCGGAAGACAGGCCCGAGTGCTATATTGAAGTAAAATCAGTGACGTTAGCGGAACAGGAAAATGGCTACTTCCCGGATGCGGTAACGCTACGTGGCCAGAAGCATCTGCGAGAGCTAATGAGTGTTGCGGCGGCGGGCAAACGCGCCGTATTGCTGTTTGCGGTGTTGCATTCAGCCATTGAACGTTTCTCACCTGCCCGCCATATCGATCCTAAATACGCGCAATTGTTGAATGAGGCACAAAAGCAGGGGGTAGAGGTTTTCGCTTATAAAGCGGAACTTTCTGCCGATAATATGACTCTGAGATCGTCTCTTCCCATTGTCTTATAAGGGATTAGACATTGACGAATAAGTGTTCTGGCCGCGTGCGCAAATACGCTTTTCCTCACAGGCTTGTCAAGTGTTACGTTTAGATAATTGCCATACGGAAAAGCATCTGCTATTTATAGCGACCTGATTTTTCCCCCAACACGGGGATCGATAGTGCGTGTTAAGGAGAAGCAACATGCAAGAAGGGCAAAACCGTAAAACATCGTCCCTGAGTATTCTCGCCATCGCTGGGGTGGAGCCGTATCAAGAGAAGCCGGGCGAAGAGTATATGAACGAAGCCCAGCTGTCGCACTTCAAGCGTATTCTTGAAGCATGGCGTAATCAACTCAGGGATGAAGTCGATCGCACCGTTACTCATATGCAGGATGAAGCTGCTAACTTCCCGGATCCGGTAGACCGTGCCGCTCAGGAAGAAGAGTTCAGCCTCGAACTGCGTAACCGTGACCGCGAACGCAAACTGATCAAAAAGATCGAGAAAACGCTGAAAAAAGTCGAAGACGAAGATTTTGGCTACTGCGAATCCTGCGGTGTTGAAATTGGCATTCGTCGCCTGGAAGCGCGTCCAACCGCCGATCTGTGCATCGACTGTAAAACGCTGGCCGAAATCCGCGAAAAACAGATGGCCGGTTAATACCAGCGCTGTTTACACATACCAAAGGCGGGAGTCTCTCCCGCCTTGTTACAGTTGATATGTCTGAATCACACTATATTGGGCGCTTCGCGCCATCTCCTTCCGGTGAATTACACTTCGGCTCATTAATTGCCGCGCTCGGCAGTTACCTGCAGGCTCGCGCCCGCCGGGGAAAATGGCTCGTCCGCATAGAAGATATTGACCCTCCGCGTGAAGTTCCCGGTGCAGCAGAGACGATTCTGCGTCAGCTGGAACATTACGGTCTTCACTGGGATGACGAGGTTCTGTGGCAGTCAAAACGTCACGAGGCCTATCGGGAACGTCTGGCCTGGCTTCGCGCTCAGGGACTTTCCTATAACTGCACCTGCACCCGCGCGCGTATCCAGAGCGTTGGTGGCGTCTATGACGGCCACTGCCGCACGCTTAATCTTCCCCCGGAAAATGCCGCCGTGCGTATAAAACAGCGCTCCCCGGTGACGCGCTTTACCGATTTACTCTCCGGTGAGATTCATGCCGATGAACGCCTGGCGCGTGAGGATTTTATTATTCACCGCCGTGACGGCCTGTTTGCCTATAACCTGGCGGTGGTCGTCGACGATCGTTTTCAGGGCGTGACGGAAATTGTGCGCGGGGCGGATCTGGTCGAACCAACCGTACGACAAATATCGCTGTATCACCAGTTTGGCTGGACGGCACCGGACTACATTCATCTGCCGCTGGCGGTCAATGCGCAGGGCTTTAAATTGTCAAAGCAGAACCACGCCCCGGCCCTGCCAGACGGCGATCCGCGTCCTGTTTTGATCGACGCGCTGCGATTTCTCAACCAGAATGTATCCAACGAATGGCAGGATCTGCGTATTGACGAACTGCTGAAAATGGCCGTTGCCAACTGGACGCTCGCGGCAGTGCCAAAAATCCAGCATTCTCAAATGCGTTGCGCTGAGCTATGATTAGCCGCTTTTTTCATAACAAAACACACTACGAGGTGTACCATTTTTACCCGAGTCGCTAATTTTTGCCGTAAAGTGCTAAGCCGCGAAGAGAGCATGGCGAACGATGCTATTGCACAGCCACACATGTCGGTTATTCCGCGTGAGCAGCACACTATTTCCCGCAAAGATATCAGTGAAAATGCCCTCAAGGTGCTCTATCGTCTGAATAAAGCGGGCTACGAGGCCTATCTCGTGGGCGGTGGAGTACGTGATTTACTGCTGGGCAAAAAACCAAAAGATTTCGACGTGACGACCAGCGCCACGCCTGAGCAGGTGCGCAAATTATTCCGCAACTGCCGTCTCGTTGGCCGCCGTTTCCGTCTGGCTCACGTGATGTTTGGCCCGGAAATTATCGAAGTGGCGACCTTCCGCGGCCACCACGAAGCCGGCGCATCCGATCGCACCACGTCACAGCGCGGCCAGAACGGCATGCTGCTGCGTGACAATATCTTCGGCTCTATCGAAGAAGATGCCCAGCGTCGCGACTTCACCATCAACAGCCTTTATTACAGCGTGGCGGATTTCACCGTGCGCGATTACGTCGGCGGCATGCAGGACCTGAAAGAAGGTCTGATCCGTCTGATCGGCACGCCGGAAACGCGCTATCGCGAAGATCCCGTGCGTATGCTGCGCGCCGTGCGTTTCGCCGCCAAGCTTAATATGCGCATCAGCCAGGAAACGGCAGAGCCGATTCCGCGCCTGGCGACGTTGATTAACGACGTGCCGCCTGCCCGCCTGTTTGAAGAGGCGCTGAAGCTGCTGCAGGCAGGCCACGGCTTTGAAACCTACAATCTACTGCGCGAATACAACCTTTTCCAGCCCCTGTTCCCGACCATTACCCGCTACTTCACCGAAAGCGGTGACAGCCCAATGGAGCGGATGATTGCGCAGGTGCTGAAAAATACCGATACCCGTATTCGCAACGACATGCGCGTCAATCCGGCGTTCCTGTTTGCGGCGATGTTCTGGTATCCGCTGCTCGAAACGGCCCAGCGAATTACCCAGGAGAGCGGGCTTGCATACTATGATGCCTTCGCGCTGGCCGCAAACGACGTGCTGGACGAAGGGTGCCGTACGCTCGCTATTCCAAAACGCATTACCACGCTGGTGCGCGATATCTGGCAGCTTCAGCTGCGCATGTCCCGTCGTCAGGGCAAACGCGCCTGGAAGCTGATGGAGCATCCAAAATTCCGCGCCGCCTTCGATCTGCTGTCGCTGCGTGCTGAAATTGAACGCAACCAGGAGCTGCAGCGCCTGGCGCAGTGGTGGGCCGAATTCCAGGTCTCAGCACCGCCGGAGCAAAAAGACATGCTCACCGGGCTGGATGAAGAGCCAGAACCGCGTCGCCGCCATCGTCGTCCGCGCAAACGCGCGCCGCGTCGTGAAGGGACAGCATGACCCTCGCGTATATCGCCATCGGCAGCAATTTAGCCTCTCCGCTGGAGCAGGTGAACGCTGCCATACAGGCGCTGGGGGAGATCCCGCAAAGTAAGATCGTGGCGGTCTCCTCTTTCTACCGTACCCCGCCGCTGGGTCCGCAGGATCAGCCTGATTATCTCAATGCCGCCGTGGTGCTGGAAACCGCTCTGAATGCCGAAACGCTGCTGGATAACACCCAGCGTATCGAACTGCAGCAGGGCCGCGTACGCAAAGCCGAGCGCTGGGGACCGCGCACGCTGGACCTCGACATTATGCTGTTTGGTCACGAGACCATTAGCACTGAACGTCTCACCGTTCCGCATTACGACATGAAAAATCGCGGGTTTATGCTCTGGCCGCTGTTTGAAGTCGCCCCCGATCTCATCTTCCCGGATGGCATCCCACTGAGGACCATTCTGGACAACCTCAACGCGGAAAGACCCGCCCGCTGGTGATCCGATTCCCCTGCCGATTAACCTCAAAATAATTGTGGCTAATCGGTTACCTAAAATCATTGTTCCCCCGAATGTTACTGTTAGAATGCGCAAAGATTCGCTTTTGGGCTATCAGGAAACAGTATGAAACCAACCACCATCTCCTTACTGCAGAAATGCAAACAGGAAAAAAAACGCTTCGCCACCATCACTGCGTATGACTACAGCTTCGCCAAACTCTTTGCCGAAGAGGGTATCAACGTCATGCTGGTCGGAGATTCGTTAGGGATGACGGTACAAGGACATGATTCCACCCTGCCGGTCACGGTTGAGGATATCGCTTACCACACCCGTGCGGTGCGCCGCGGGGCTCCAGCCTGCCTGCTGCTCTCCGATCTGCCGTTTATGGCCTATGCCACGCCGGAGCAGGCGTTCGAAAACGCGGCAGCGGTCATGCGTGCTGGCGCTAACATGGTCAAAATTGAAGGCGGCGCCTGGCTGGTGGATACGGTGAAGATGCTCACCGAGCGCGCCGTGCCGGTGTGCGGCCATTTGGGCTTGACGCCGCAGTCCGTCAACATCTTTGGTGGATATAAAGTGCAGGGCCGCGGTGACGCCGCCCAGACGCTGCTGGATGATGCCCTGGCGCTGGAAGCCGCAGGCGCCCAGCTGCTGGTGCTGGAGTGCGTGCCGGTTGAGCTGGCGAAGCGTATTACTGAAGCCCTGTCGATTCCGGTGATTGGTATCGGTGCAGGCAACGTGACCGACGGTCAGATCCTGGTGATGCACGACGCCTTTGGCATCACCGGCGGGCATATTCCGAAGTTTGCCAAAAATTTCCTCACCGAAGCGGGCGACATGCGCGCTGCGGTCAGGCAGTATATTGCCGACGTTGAATCCGGTGTTTACCCGGGTGAAGAACACAGTTTCCATTAAGGAGTCTCGTTGTGCTAATCATTGAAACCCTGCCGCTGCTGCGCCAGCATATCCGCCGCGCGCGTCAGGAAGGTAAACGTATCGCACTGGTCCCGACCATGGGCAACCTGCATGACGGCCATATGAAGCTGGTTGACGAAGCAAGAGCCCGTGCAGATATCGTGGTGGTCAGTATCTTCGTTAACCCAATGCAGTTTGACCGCGCCGACGATCTGGCACGCTATCCGCGCACCCTGCAGGAAGATTGCGAGAAGCTCAAAAAACGCCATGCGGATATTGTCTTCTCTCCGGCACCGGCGGATGTCTATCCTCAGGGTACCGATGAGGCCACTTACGTTGACGTACCGGGCATTTCCACCATGCTGGAAGGCGCAAGCCGCCCGGGTCATTTCCGCGGCGTATCGACCATCGTCAGCAAGCTGTTCAACCTGGTGCAGCCGGACGTTGCCTGCTTCGGTGAGAAAGATTTCCAGCAGCTGGCGCTGATCCGCAAGATGGTTGCTGACATGGGTTACGATATCGAGATTGTCGGCGTACCGATTGTACGCGCGAAAGACGGTCTGGCGCTCAGCTCGCGAAATGGCTACCTGACCGCGGACCAGCGTAAAATCGCGCCGGGCTTAAGCAAGGTCATGAACACCATGGCAGAACAGCTGCTGGCGAAAGAGTTAACGGCCGAAGAGATTATTGCTCTGGCTGAACAGGCGCTGAACGATAAAGGCTTCCGCGCTGATGATATTCAAATTCGCGATGCCGACACGCTTCTGGAGCTTACACAGACCAGCAAACGTGCGGTCATTCTGGTGGCGGCATGGCTTGGTCAGGCCCGCCTAATCGACAACAAAGTGGTTGAACTGGCGTAGGTTTCTCTACCCGGAAGATGAAAGGTAAACGTAATGATTCGCAAAATGCTGCAAGGTAAGCTTCACCGTGTGAAAGTCACCCAGGCCGACCTGCACTATGAAGGCTCCTGCGCCATCGACCAGGATTTCCTTGATGCTGCGGGCATCCTTGAAAACGAAGCGATTGATATCTGGAACGTTAACAACGGCAAACGTTTCTCAACCTACGCCATCGCCGCTGAGCGCGGGTCTAAAATCATCTCCGTTAACGGCGCGGCAGCGCACTGCGCGGACGTGGGCGATATAGTGATTATCGCCAGCTTCGTGATGATGTCTGATGAAGAAGCGCGCCGCTGGCAGCCGAAAGTTGCCTACTTTGAAGGCGACAACGACATGAAACGTACCGCGAAGGCGATTCCGGTTCAGGTTGCTTAAGCACTATCCCTGCGGCTGATTGCTGATCAGCCGCGACATGGTCTCCAGCGAATCCGTTCTTAAGATGTACAGGCGTTTCAGCAAGAACGGATTATCCCCCGGCTTCACCTTCCCTTTTACCGTCGTCACCGCCAGATGAAAACCGGCGTCATTCGCCGCCTTTATCGCTTTATTGTCGTAGCCGCCAAACGGATAGGAAAGATAGAGCACGCGTGGATTAAACTGCGCCAGCGCGCGACGCGAGCGTTCAAAATCAAACAAAATCACGTGATAGCTGCGGCTCAGCAATATCGGGTGTTTATACCCATCCACGCGGTGCAGGAAATGGGTGTGAGACTGAATATCGAACACATCCTGAATCCCCTTAATCTCCTGCACGCTCATAAACTGCAGCGATTTTGGATCCCACTTCTGCGGATGGCCTTTTATGCGGGAAGAGATAATAAACGCGGTAGCCTTGAAGCCATACTCTTTCAGCACAGGATAGGCATAGCGGCTGACGGATTTCAGGCCGTCGTCAAAGGTAATCACCACCGATTTTGCAGGCAGGTTCATTTTGTTACGCACGTACCCTTCAAGCTGGTACATCGTCAGGGTGGTATAGCCCTGATCGCGTAGCCAGGCCATCTGGTTGTTGAACGCACGTACGCTGGTGGTCGTGGACGTATGTCGAAAACGCGTGTTCTCTTCATCACGCAGAATATGATGGTAGGTCAGAACCGGAAGTCCGTTATCTTCCTGCGCGTCCAGGCTGCTGATCCACGCCAGACGATTGCCGATGCGGATCTGGAACCAGGTCTGATTCAGCCGGTCTTTCAGTTTATTCAGTATGGGATAGCGCAGATTGGCGCTTAATGTGCCGAAAGGCGCGCTGCCGCTCGACGGCGCGTTATACACCGGCGTGTCTTTCCAGGTAATCAGGTTCTGATTGCTCAGGGGTTTATTGAGATCCCCGAGGCTGTCCTCGACGCGCTGTTTCCCCTGAACCGGCTCCAGGTGGCCCTTGTCGATAAACCCCGTGCCAAAACCGAAGCGAAATTCGTAGTAGTCCGCCGCCGCGGGCACAACGGCCAGGATCTGCCCGGCGCGCACGTTACCGACGTTGATCACGCTGTTCCCCACCTGCGCCCAGATCGCCGCGTCTTCGGTGGTTTGCATGTACTGGGTAGGCAGCGTGTGCTGACTGAGTAAACTGGCTGAGCTGACGCCGGAAATGAGCATCAATAGCAGGAAAAGAAAGCGCGGTAGCATGGTGTCTTAATCGGTGCGGAAAACTGCCGCTATTGTAACAAATGAGACATCAATACCAACGTTTAATTCTTATACAAATCGTGGAGCAGGACGAAAGGAGGATTTTTTTGCTGCTGATGCCACAAGCTGCTGACGCCCGGAACGCCCTGCGCCACGATGGCCTGGCGAAACTCAGCGCTACTTAATAATTCACGCTGCGGATACATTAACGCCAGCAGGGAGAGGTTAATACCCGAGATCACTTCACAGCACGCGTGCTTATGGCTCAGCAACGCGGCTGCGCGGTAAGGCGCCGCGCCCGATTTATCGGTCAAAAAAATGACGCCATCACCGGTGTCCGTTTCATGCAGGGCATCGCACATCATGCGGCTCAGCATGTTGGTGCTCAACCCGCGCCAGTAGTTTACCGCCCGGCACTGCACCAGCGGGCCAAATCTGGCTTCAAGCTTATCCAGCATTTCCTGCGCCTGTTCATCGTGGCAGGTGATAACCCATCCCAGCATAACTCCCTCCTTAGCAGGCAAGTAGTTTAGCGGAGTGAAGGTTAGCTTACGGTGATAACTGTCAAAGAAAGTGCCCGGCAAACAGAACGTCGCCGGGCAAAAGATTAGCTGCGCAGCCCGCGTCCGCGCTGGATCAGCGACCAGCAGAGCAGGTAGAAGGCGATGATAAACACCACCAGCACCGCCACCGTGGTAAACAGCGGCACATCGGTGATACCGAGGAAGCCAAAGCGGAACCCGCTGATCATGTAGACAATCGGGTTCAGGTGCGACAGCGCCTGCCAGAACGGTGGCAGCAGCGTCAGGGAGTAGAACACCCCGCCGAGATAGGTCAGCGGCGTCAGCACGAAGGTCGGGATCAGGCTGATGTCGTCAAACGTTTTGGCGAACACGGCGTTCAGCAGACCGGCCAGCGAGAACAGGATCGCCGTCAGGAGCAGCGTCAGCGCGACAAACAGCCACGAGTGGACCTGAAACGGTACGAAGAACAGCGAAATCGCCGTGACCAGGATCCCCACGCACAGCCCGCGCGCCACGCCGCCGCCAACATAGCCCGCGATAATGACGTGCGTCGGCACAGGCGCGACCAGCAGCTCTTCAATATTGCGCTGGAACTTGGCGCTGAAGAATGACGACGCCACGTTGGCATAGGCGTTGGTGATCACCGCCATCATAATCAGGCCCGGCACGATAAACTGCATATAGGTAAAGCCGTGCATTTCACCAATCCGGGAACCAATCAGGTTACCGAAGATGATGAAATAAAGCGTCATCGTGATGACCGGCGGCACCAGGGTTTGCACCCAGATACGCATAAAGCGGTTGATCTCTTTCGCCCAGATACTTTTCAGCGCGACCCAGTAAAGATGCGTCATGCCTTGTCTCCTTGTTTGTCATGTACCAGAGAGACAAACAGCTCTTCCAGTCGGTTCGCTTTGTTACGCATACTTAAAACCTGAATCCCCTGCGCGCTCAGCTGTGAGAACACGCTGTTAATCCCCTGCTCGCGCAGCACTTCCACTTCCAGCGTCGAGGTATCCACCAGACGATAGTTGTAGCCTTCAAGTTTTGGCAGCGCGCTTTTCGCCGCCAGATCGAGAATGAAGGTTTCGGATTTCAGCTTGGAGAGCAGATTCTTCATCGAGGTGTTTTCCACCAGCTCGCCGTGCTGAATGATGCCGATGTTGCGGCACAGCATTTCAGCCTCTTCCAGGTAGTGGGTGGTCAGAATAATGGTGGTGCCTTTATCGTTGAGATCTTTCAGGAAGCCCCACATGGAACGACGAAGTTCGATATCGACACCCGCAGTCGGCTCATCGAGGATCAGCAGTTTTGGCTCATGCATCAGCGCACGGGCGATCATCAGGCGGCGCTTCATCCCGCCGGACAACATGCGCGCGCGTTCGTTACGCTTTTCCCACAGATCGAGCTGCTTAAGGTATTTTTCGCTACGCTCGAGGGCCTCTTTACGCTCAACGCCGTAATAGCCCGCCTGGTTAACGACAATTTGCTGCACCGTCTCGAACGGGTTGAAGTTGAACTCCTGCGGAACCAGCCCCAGCTGGCGCTTGGCGTTCACCACATCTTTTTGCAGGTCGTACCCAAAGACGCTCACCCGGCCGGACGTTTTATTGACCAGTGAGCTGATAATCCCAATGGTGGTCGATTTCCCCGCCCCGTTCGGCCCCAGAAGCGCGTAAAAATCACCGGCCTCTACTTTCAGATCTATTCCGCGTAGCGCCTGAACGCCACCCGGATAGGTTTTTTTAAGCTGCTCAAGCTCCAGTGCAATTGCCATGAAATTAACTTACCTTCAGTTCTTACACACGTTGTGTGGTTTCATTAAAAGTCGGGTTACCCTATAGTAGCGCAACGCAATAACTCGGTTACAGGTCGCTAACCTCCATGAACAACATAGATACACTCATCAGCAACAATGCACTATGGTCAAAAATGCTGGTGGAGGAAGACCCCGGATTTTTTGGAAAACTCGCGCAAGCTCAGAACCCACGCTTTCTCTGGATTGGATGTTCCGACAGCCGCGTACCGGCGGAGCGCCTGACCGGCCTTGAACCCGGCGAACTGTTTGTTCACCGCAATGTCGCCAATCTCGTGATTCACACCGATCTCAACTGTCTTTCTGTCGTTCAGTATGCCGTGGACGTTCTGCAAGTCGAGCACATCATCATTTGCGGCCATTATGGCTGCGGCGGCGTGCAGGCGGCGGTTGAAAACACGGAACTGGGGCTCATTGATAACTGGCTACTGCACATCCGCGATATCTGGTTCAAACATAGCTCACTGCTGGGCGAAATGCCGCAGGAGCGTCGCATGGATACCCTTTGCGAACTCAACGTGATGGAGCAGGTATATAACCTGGGCCACTCAACGATCATGCAATCAGCATGGAAACGCGGGCAGAAGGTTTCTATCCACGGCTGGGCGTACGGTATTCACGATGGCCTGCTGCGCAATCTGGAAGTGACCGCCACCAACCGCGAAACGCTGGAGCAGCGTTACCGTTCGGGGATTGCCAACCTTCAGCTTAAGCATGTGAACCATAAATAAAGCCGGGAATGTTCTCCCTCTCCCTGTGGGAGAGGGCCGGGGTGAGGGCATCAGCCCGCCATTACTCGTCCAGCAATACCACTTTCCCCACATACGGCAGATGACGATAACGCTGCGCGTAGTCAATGCCGTAACCGACGACGAATTCGTCAGGAATCGAGAAGCCTACGAACTCTACCGGCACCTGCACTTCACGACGGTCAGGTTTATCCAGCAGCGTACAAATCGCCAGAGATTTTGGCTCGCGCAGGCTCAGGATCTCGCGCACTTTTGACAGCGTGTTGCCGGAGTCGATGATGTCCTCAACGATCAACACATCTTTGCCACGAATATCTTCATCCAGATCTTTCAGGATTTTCACATCACGGGTAGTGGACATGCCGCTGCCGTAGCTGGAGGCGGTCATAAAATCGACCTCATGAGGCACATGCACTTCACGGCACAGGTCTGCCATGAACATGAAAGAGCCGCGCAACAGACCGACCAGCACCATTTCGCTACCGCTGTCCTTGTAATGTTCGGTGATTTGACGACCCAGTTCGGCGATACGCGCTTTGATCTCGGCTTCCGGGATCATCACTTCAACAGTATGTTTCATATTACTAACCAAATGATTTTAGTGAAAATCTCTCAATACGGATGAGTTAATATCCAGCACTGATACGCAAGCCAGCCATTATATCAGCAAATGGATAAGCCTGGCGTATGAGTTATAAAAAGCAAATATTGTGATTCCGATCACACTTGTTAATACCTATAATTAGTTGCTAGCAAATTATTAACAAAAACTGACGAGTACACTTTCTATGGCTGAAACAAACTCTAAACAGCCGCGTCTACTGGTGACATTAACAGCCGCATTCGCAGCCTTCTGCGCGCTGTATCTGTTAATCGGTGGCGTCTGGCTGGTCGCTTTAGGCGGCTCCTGGTACTACCCGATTGCGGGTCTGGTTATGGTTGCCGTAACCGTCCTGCTGTTGCGCAGAAAACAATCTGCACTGTGGCTGTATGCCGCCCTCCTCCTTGCCACCATGATCTGGGGCGTCTGGGAAGTCGGGTTCGACTTCTGGGCACTGACGCCGCGCAGCGACATCCTGGTCTTCTTCGGTATCTGGCTGATCCTGCCGTTCGTCTGGCGTCGCCTGATTGTGCCTTCCAGCGGTGCGGTAGCGGGCCTGGTTGTTGCCCTGCTTATTACCGGCGGCATTCTGACCTGGGCCGGCTTTAATGACCCGCAGGAGATCAACGGTACGCTGAACGCAGAATCCACGCCTGCGGCAGCTATCTCCCAGGTCGCTGACGGCGACTGGCCTGCATATGGTCGTAATCAGGAAGGTCAACGCTACTCTCCGCTGAAGCAGATCAACGCGGACAACGTTAAAAACCTGAAGGAAGCCTGGGTATTCCGTACCGGCGATGTGAAGATGCCGAACGATCCGGGCGAGCTGACCAACGAAGTGACGCCGATTAAAGTCGGCAACATGCTTTATCTGTGTACGGCGCACCAGCGTCTGTTCGCGCTCGACGCGGCCACCGGTAAAGAGAAATGGCACTTCGATCCGCAGCTGAACTCCAACCCGTCCTTCCAGCACGTCACCTGCCGCGGCGTCTCTTACCACGAAGCGCGCGCCGATAATGCCAGCCCGGAGGTCATTGCCGACTGTCCTCGCCGCATTATGCTGCCGGTGAACGATGGCCGTCTGTTCGCCATCAATGCCGAAACGGGCAAGCTGTGCGAAACCTTTGCCAACAAAGGTATCCTGAACCTGCAGACCAACATGCCGGACACCACGCCGGGTCTGTATGAGCCAACCTCGCCGCCAATCATCACCGATAAAACCATCGTGATTGCCGGTTCGGTAACGGATAATTTCTCCACGCGTGAAACCTCCGGCGTTATCCGTGGTTTCGACGTGAACACCGGTAAACTGCTGTGGGCCTTCGACCCGGGCGCGAAAGATCCCAACGCGATCCCGTCGGACGAGCACACCTTTACCTTTAACTCGCCAAACTCCTGGGCACCGGCGGCGTATGACGCGAAGCTGGACCTGGTCTACCTGCCAATGGGCGTGACCACGCCGGATATCTGGGGCGGTAACCGCACGCCGGAGCAGGAGCGTTATGCAAGCGCTATCGTGGCGCTAAATGCGACCACCGGCAAGCTGGCGTGGAGCTACCAGACCGTTCACCACGATCTGTGGGATATGGATATGCCGTCCCAGCCGACGCTGGCCGACATTACCGTTAATGGCAAAACCGTTCCGGTGATTTACGCTCCGGCCAAGACGGGCAACATCTTCGTGCTGGATCGCAGCAACGGTAAGCTGGTTGTGCCAGCACCGGAAAAACCGGTTCCGCAGGGCGCGGCGAAAGGCGATTACGTCAGCAAAACCCAGCCGTTCTCTGACCTGAGCTTCCGTCCGAAGAAAGACCTCAGCGGTGCGGACATGTGGGGCGCCACCATGTTTGACCAGCTGGTGTGCCGCGTGATGTTCCACCAGCTGCGCTATGAAGGCATCTTCACGCCGCCGTCTGAGCAGGGCACGCTGGTCTTCCCGGGTAACCTGGGGATGTTCGAGTGGGGCGGTATTTCCGTTGACCCTAACCGTCAGGTGGCGATCGCCAACCCGATGGCGCTGCCGTTTGTTTCCCGTCTGATCCCACGCGGTCCGGGCAACCCAATGGAGCAGCCGAAAGACGCGAAAGGCAGCGGTACCGAAGCCGGCATTCAGCCGCAGTACGGCGTGCCGTTTGGCGTAACGCTGAACCCGTTCCTGTCGCCGTTTGGTCTGCCGTGTAAACAGCCTGCCTGGGGTTATATCTCCGGCCTGGATCTGAAAACCAACCAGATCGTATGGAAAAAACGTATTGGTACGCCACAGGACAGCATGCCGTTCCCGATGCCTGTTCCGGTGCCGTTCAATATGGGTATGCCAATGCTGGGTGGCCCAATTTCCACCGCCGGTAACGTGCTGTTCATCGCGGCAACCGCAGATAACTATCTGCGCGCGTACAACATGACCAACGGTGAAAAACTGTGGCAGGGCCGTCTGCCAGCGGGTGGACAGGCCACGCCGATGACCTATGAAGTGAATGGCAAGCAGTACGTTGTCATCTCTGCCGGCGGTCACGGTTCGTTTGGCACGAAAATGGGCGACTACATCGTCGCATATGCGTTGCCTGACGAAGGCAAATAAAAGCAAAACGGCAACTTCGGTTGCCGTTTTTGTGTTTGTTCCCTCTCCCTGTGGGAGAGGGTCAGGGTGAGGGCATCAGGCCGCACCTGCGAAATCCAGGCCGGGTAAGGTGAAGCCGCCATCCGGCTTTTTTTATACGGTAAAGCCGAGCATCATCCCCGTATCTTCATGCTCCAGCAGGTGGCAGTGCGCCATATAGGCAAACTCCTTCGGCGCCTCGTGGTCAAACTTCACCAGCACCTCGCTGACGCCGCCTTCTACTCTCACCGTATCTTTCCAGCCCGCGCGGTGCGCATCCGGCGCTTTGCCGTTCTCTGTGAGAATGCGGAACTGGGTGCCGTGGATATGGAACGGGTGCAGCATCATGTCCCCTTCGCCTGAAATCACCCAGCGCTCAAGCTGACCCTTTGTCGCAGCAAACATCGGCGTATTCATGTCGAACGCTTTGCCGTTGATCATGTTGGCGTTGTGGAAATCAAAACCGTGGTCGCCGTGATTCATGTTCCCCATGCTGCCCATTTTGCCGTGGTCCATATTCATGTGGCCCATCATCTGCCCGTGGTGCATCCCCGCCATCGCCTGATCGCCATATTTCGCCATCAGTGCCTGCATGCCCATCATATCGAGCATCGGGTTCATAGAGAGCTGCAGCTTGCGCTGCGTAAGCCCCTCCAGCGACGGGAGGGCTGGCAGAGTGGTTAACGTATCAGGCAGCGTGCCGGATGCGGTCACCAGCAGCGGCTGAATACGAAGCACCGGATGCGGCTTATCAAACGGTGCGACCGCCATCCCCATCTGGCTCACCGGCAGCGTCACGAGGTCAAACGGCTTGCCGTCGCTGATATCCACCAGCACCTCAAAGCGTTCGCCCATGAGCATCGGCAGTTCGCTCACCTTAACCGGCTCCGGCAGCAGCCCGCCGTCGCTGGCTACCACATACAGCGGGCGTTTATCGCTGGTGGCGAAATTGAGCGAGCGTGCGTTACAGCCGTTGAGCAGGCGCAGGCGCAGCCAGCCTTTCGGCGCGGCGTGCTGAGGGTAAATGGCGCCGTTGGTCAGCAGCGTGTCGCCAAACCAGCCTACCGCCGCGCTCATCACGTCCAGCTGGTAGTCAATTTGCCCGTCAGCGTTGAATTTCTTGTCCTGCACAATCACCGGTACGTCGTCGATGCCCCACTGCTTCGGCAGGCGCAGCAGGCGGCTTTCGTCGTCTTCAATCAGCACCAGCCCCGCCAGCCCCATCGCCACCTGATGGCCCGTTTTGCCATGCTGATGCGGATGGAACCAGCAGGTCGCCGCGCGCTGATCGGGCGTAAAGGTGACGCTGCGCGTACCGCCCGCTTTGATGATGCCCTGCGGCCCGCCGTCCACCTCGCCCGGCACTTCCAGCCCGTGCCAGTGCAGCGTCGTCTCTTCGGCGAGCGTGTTGTGGATATCCACCGTCACCGTTTTCCCTTTACGTAGCTGAAGCGCCGGACCGAGCAAATTGCCGTTATAACCCCACGTCGTGGCGTGGTGCTCGCCGAACGTCGTTTTACCGGCCTGAACCACAAGCTGGATACGGCTGCGGGCGTCAGCGGTCACTAAGTCAGGGATGGGTAAGGCAGGCCTGTCGGCCGCGAAAACCGCGCGGCTCCAGAGTGGTAATGCGCTGGCAGCCCCCAGCACAGCGGAATATTTTAAAAAATCACGACGTTGCATGTTCATTTCCTTATTTCCAGCAGGCGATCTTTTGAGCATAAACCCTCCCCTTACCGGAAGGTCAAGTAAAGCGGCAATAATAAAGATCGTCGCACCGGCATCAAGTATGCTAACGTTAATTTTCCGTGAAGAAGTGGTAGAAGCAATGAAGACGTTTTTCAGGACAATTTTGTTCGGAAGCCTGATGGCAATGTGTGCGAACAGCTATGCGCTAAGTGAAAATGAAGCGGAAGATATGGCCGATTTAACGGCGGTTTTTGTATTCCTGAAAAATGATTGTGGCTACCAGAATTTACCCAACGGGCAGATTCGCCGCGCGCTGGTCTTTTTTGCCCAGCAAAACCAGTGGGATCTCAGCAACTACGACAGCTTCGACATGAAGGCGCTCGGTGAAGACAGCTACCGTGACTTGAGCGGTATTGGTATTCCCACTGCCAAAAAATGTAAAGCGCTGGCTCGCGACTCACTCAGCCTGCTCGCCTACGTCAAATAACCTTCCCGACGCCCCCTGTTGAACCTATAGCCGTGCAACCACGGTTATAGTTAGCTATCATGTTTCGCTCATTTTTTGTGAGCGTAACGGATGTTAACAAAGGAGGAGTCCGCGTATGGCCGACCACACGTTGTGGCATGAAACACTGCATGACCAGTTTGGTCAGTACTTTGCCGTTGATAACGTGCTCTATCATGAGAAAACCGATCACCAGGATCTCATTATCTTCGAAAACGCCGCCTTTGGCCGCGTCATGGCGCTGGACGGCGTGGTGCAAACCACCGAGCGCGACGAGTTCATCTATCATGAGATGATGACCCACGTCCCGCTGCTGGCGCACGGTCACGCGAAGCATGTCCTGATTATCGGCGGCGGCGACGGCGCAATGCTGCGTGAAGTGTCCCGCCATCGTTCCATTGAAACCATCACCATGGTGGAAATCGATGCGGGCGTCGTCTCTTTCTGCCGCCAGTACCTGCCCAATCACAATGCCGGTAGCTATGACGATCCGCGCTTTAGCCTGGTGATTGACGACGGCGTTAACTTTGTTAACCAGACCTCGCAGACCTTTGACGTTATTATCTCCGACTGCACCGACCCTATCGGCCCCGGCGCGTCGCTGTTTACCTCCTCCTTCTACGAAGGCTGCAAGCGCTGCCTGAACCCGGGCGGGATCTTCGTCGCACAAAATGGCGTCTGCTTCCTGCAGCAGGATGAAGCGCTCGACAGCCATCGTAAGCTGAGCACCTATTTCGATGACGTCAGCTTCTATCAGGCGGCCATTCCGACGTACTACGGTGGGATCATGACCTTTGCCTGGGCGACCGATAACGACGTATTACGCCATCTCTCCACCGAAATTATTCAGGCCCGCTTCCATCAGGCCGGTCTTCAGTGCAGATACTACAATCCGGCTATCCATACCGCAGCGTTTGCTCTGCCGCAGTACCTGCAAGACGCATTATCCACTAAGGGGGTGAGCTAATTGAAAAAGCTTAAACTGCATGGCTTTAACAACCTGACGAAAAGCCTGAGTTTTTGTATTTACGATATCTGCTATGCCAAAACAGCGGAAGAACGCGATGGTTACATCGCCTATATCGACGAACTCTACAACGCCAACCGTCTGACCGAGATCCTGTCAGAAACCTGTTCCATTATCGGCGCAAACATCCTGAACATCGCCCGACAGGATTATGAACCTCAGGGCGCCAGCGTGACCATTCTGGTCAGCGAAGAGCCGGTCGACCCGAAGCTTATCGACAAAACGGAACATCCGGGCCCGCTGCCGGAAGTGGTCGTGGCCCACCTCGATAAAAGCCATATCTGCGTGCACACCTACCCGGAGAGTCACCCGGAAGGCGGGCTGTGTACGTTCCGCGCCGATATTGAAGTCTCGACCTGCGGCGTGATTTCCCCGCTGAACGCGCTGAACTATTTAATCCACCAGCTGGAATCGGACATCGTCACCATTGATTACCGCGTGCGTGGTTTTACCCGCGATATCAACGGCATGAAGCATTTCATCGACCACGAGATCAACTCCATCCAGAACTTTATGTCCGAGGACATGAAATCACTGTATGACATGATGGACGTGAACGTGTATCAGGAAAACATCTTCCATACCAAGATGTTACTTAAGGAGTTTGACCTTAAGCACTATATGTTCCACACGAAGCCGGAAGATTTGAGCGAAGAAGAGCGTAAGGCGATTACTGACCTGCTCTGGAAAGAGATGCGCGAGATTTACTACGGCCGCAATATTCCGGCCGTGTAAGAGCAAGCCGGAGCATGGATGCTCCGGTCTTTTATTTCTGTTTCATAAAGTCGCGGTAGGCATTTACCACCTGAAGGAAATCCTCTACGCCGCACATCGACAGGCTCTCTTCGTCGTAGTAGCTCATCCCCTCTTCCATCTCGTCACCTGAAAACTCGAGCTGGTTGGCACGCACCATGACCTCTTCACCGTCCATCCACAGCGTATATTCATGCCCGGCGCGCTGCCAGGATCGTTCACTGCCTTTCACCGTATTTGCCGCCTGTTCAACTTCATCAAGAAGTGCGAGATTTTCTTTCACCTCTTCGTTAAACCAGTGTCCAACGGCTTCGTGGCCCATCGACATACGCACTTTCACCACTCCGGTGATGTCGCGCAGAAATTCGTAATCCATAGTGTTTTCCTCTGCAAAGCCATTACGGTAATTATCGCAGCAGCGAGGAAGAAAAAAAGCGGGAGAGGTGGGAGGAATGAAAATAAAAAAGGTGAGAGCAAGACCCTGCGGCCTGATACCCTCACCCCGTCCCTCTCCCACGGGAGAGGGTGCAAACACTAAAAACCGTCTCGTAGAGACGGTTTTGCTGTTTATACCGCCGTCTGGAAGATAACCCCGTCGGCCTTCTCGGTGTACTGAGAAAGCTGGTCGAAGTTCAGATAGCGATAGGTATCCACCGCGGTCTTATCCACCTGAGCCACAAAGGTCTGGTACTCTTCCGGCGTTGGCAGTTTGCCAATCAGCGCCGCAACCGCCGCCAGCTCCGCAGAGGCCAGGAAGACGTTCGCACCGGTACCTAAACGGTTCGGGAAGTTACGGGTAGAGGTGGAAACCACCGTCGCACCGTCGGCTACGCGCGCCTGGTTGCCCATGCACAGGGAACAGCCAGGGATTTCGATACGCGCACCGCTCTTACCAAACACGCTGTAGTAGCCCTCTTCGGTCAGCTGAGCCGCGTCCATACGGGTTGGCGGCGCCACCCACAGACGGGTTGGCAGCTGGCCTTTGTGGGTATCCAGCAGTTTACCGGCAGCACGGAAGTGACCGATGTTGGTCATACAGGATCCGATGAACACTTCGTCGATCTTCTCGCCCTGAACCTCAGACAGCGGACGCGCGTCGTCAGGATCGTTCGGTGCACACAGGATTGGCTCTTTGATATCCGCCAGATCGATGTCGATCACCGCCGCGTACTCTGCGTCAGCATCGGCTTCCAGCAGCTGCGGATCGGCCAGCCATTTTTCCATGCCCTGGATACGACGCTCCAGCGTACGACGATCGCCGTAGCCTTCTGCAATCATCCACTTCAGCAGCACGATGTTAGAGTTCAGATACTCAATAATCGGCTCTTTGTTCAGCTTGATGGTACAGCCCGCCGCAGAACGCTCGGCGGAAGCATCGGTCAGCTCGAACGCCTGCTCCACTTTCAGATCCGGCAGACCTTCAATTTCCAGAATGCGGCCAGAGAAGATGTTTTTCTTCCCTTTCTTCTCAACGGTCAGCAGGCCCTGTTTAATCGCATACAGCGGGATCGCGTGAACCAGGTCGCGCAGGGTGATACCCGGCTGCATTTTACCTTTGAAGCGCACCAGCACCGATTCCGGCATATCCAGCGGCATCACGCCCGTCGCAGCAGCAAACGCCACCAGACCGGAGCCCGCCGGGAAGGAGATACCTATTGGGAAACGGGTATGGGAGTCACCGCCGGTACCGACGGTATCCGGCAGCAGCATGCGGTTCAGCCAGGAGTGGATGACGCCGTCACCCGGACGCAGGGAAACGCCGCCGCGGTTCATGATGAAGTCTGGCAGCGTGTGGTGCGTGGTCACGTCAACCGGCTTCGGATAGGCCGCCGTATGGCAGAAGGACTGCATCACCAGGTCAGAAGAGAAGCCCAGGCACGCCAGGTCTTTCAGTTCGTCACGGGTCATTGGACCGGTGGTGTCCTGAGAGCCCACGGAGGTCATCTTAGGCTCGCAGTACGCGCCAGGACGAATACCGGCGACGCCGCACGCGCGGCCCACCATTTTCTGTGCCAGAGAATAACCGCGGTTGCTTTCAGCAACGTCTTTCGCCTGACGGAAAACGTCAGAGTGCGGCAGACCCAGCGCTTCGCGCGCTTTGGTAGTCAGGCCACGACCAATGATCAGCGGGATACGGCCACCGGCGCGCACTTCGTCGATCAGCACGTCGGTTTTCAGCTCGAAGCTTGCCAGCAGCTCGTTGGTTTCGTGGTTACGCACTTCGCCTTTGTACGGGTAAACGTCAATTACGTCGCCCATGTTCAGGTTAGAAACATCCACTTCGATCGGCAGTGCGCCCGCATCTTCCATGGTGTTGAAGAAGATTGGCGCAATTTTGCCGCCGAGGCACAGGCCGCCGCCGCGCTTGTTTGGCACATGCGGAATGTCGTCGCCCATGAACCACAGCACGGAGTTGGTTGCGGACTTACGGGAAGAA
Organism: Enterobacter sp. CGMCC 5087; assembly: GCF_003144775.1. NCBI lineage: Bacteria > Pseudomonadati > Pseudomonadota > Gammaproteobacteria > Enterobacterales > Enterobacteriaceae > Enterobacter > Enterobacter sp. CGMCC 5087. The sequence continues at coordinate 34,569 of NZ_QFXN01000152.1, forward strand.
CCGGTACCCACAACGTCACCCACATAGGCCAGCGGGAACCCTTTTTTCTGCAGGGCTTCGATCTGTTTGATCGGTCCGACGCTGCCCGGCTGATCCGGCTCAATACCTTCACGGGCGTTTTTCAGCATCGCCAGGGCGTGCAGAGGGATATCCGGGCGAGACCACGCGTCCGGTGCCGGAGAGAGGTCATCGGTGTTGGTTTCACCGGTCACTTTAAAGACGGTAACGGTGATTTTTTCAGCCAGCGCTGGGCGGTTCAGGAACCATTCGGCATCAGCCCAGGACTGCATCACCTGCTTCGCATAGACGTTGCCCGCTTTGGCTTTTTCTTCCACATCGTAGAAGTTATCGAACATCAGCAGCGTGGAAGAGAGCGCTTTAGCGGCAATCGGTGCCAGCTTGTTGTTATCCAGCGCGTCAATCAGCGGGTGAATGTTGTAACCACCCTGCATGGTGCCGAGCAGTTCAATGGCTTTTTCAGGAGTAACCAGTGGGGAGGTGGCTTCGCCTTTGGCGATAGCAGCAAGGAATCCGGCTTTTACGTAGGCAGCTTCATCTACGCCAGGCGGTACGCGGTTGATCAGCAGATCTAACAGGAATTCTTCTTCGCCCTTAGGCGGGTTCTTCAGCAGCTCGACGAGCGCGGCCATTTGGGTTGCATCTAAAGGTTTGGGTACAATTCCCTCGGCGGCACGTTCTGCTACGTGCTTACGGTATTCTTCTAGCACGACGGTTCTCCTCGCTCTCATTGTCATATGCGGCGGGCGTTCTCTTCACGCTCCTGTGAGACAGCAGTTTGTAGGGTAAATGCCCGATACCGCGTCGGGCAGCATAGCAGGATTTCTGCACAGTGTTAATCCGTTTACAAAAAAGCAACATTAAAAAATTTGCTGAATCGTTAAGCATGGTGTAGCGGGGATTCAGGGCATCTTTTTTGCGGTATCTTCTGCACCGTGACGCTTCAGTTTTTTCTTCATCAGATATAATTGTGTAATAAATACTCACACTCTTTATCCGGACGTCCCGGACGCTTCCCAATAAAAGTCAAAACAGTAAAAGACGGGCGAATAATACTCACGCCAACCGTAACGCCTCACGGCACAGCGCTTGTCTCGTTGGAGTCATTTTATGAAGTTGCCCTTTAAGCCACATCTGCTCGTCCTTGTGTGCAGTGCCGGGCTGTTTGCCGCCTCGGGCGTCATGTTTGTCAAAGGCCGCGCCACGGAGCCCGCTGCGCCAGCCGCCGTCACACAACAACCGGCTGCACCAGCGCCTGCAGCAGCCCAGCCCGCCCCTGCTGTCGCGCCAGCCTATACTGCCGCGCAAATCGATCAGTGGGTCGCCCCTGTTGCGCTCTACCCCGATGCCCTGCTGTCGCAAATTTTAATGGCGTCGACCTATCCGGCCAACGTGATCCAGGCCGCTCAGTGGTCCAAAGACAACCCTAAAATGGAAGGGGACGCGGCGATTCAGGCCGTTGCCAGCCAGCCCTGGGATCCCAGCGTAAAATCGCTGGTCGCGTTTCCTCAGCTTATGTCCCTGATGGGTGAAAACCCGACGTGGGTGCAAAATCTGGGTGATGCGTTTCTCGCGCAGCCGAAGGACGTGATGGATTCCGTTCAGCGCCTGCGCGCGCTGGCGCAGAAGGCCGGCGCTTTACAATCCACGCCCCAGCAGACGGTCACCACCGTGACAAAACCGGCGCCAGCGAAAACCAGCACCGCTGAGGCAACGACAACCACGACGTCCGCGCCCGCCCCAACGGTAATCAAAATTGAATCTGCCGACCCGCAGGTTGTTTACGTCCCCACCTATAACCCCAATACGGTTTACGGGACCTGGCCAAACGCCGCCTATCCGCCCACCTATCTCCCGCCTTCACCCGGGGAGCAGTTTGGCAACAGCTTCGTAAACGGTTTAGGCTTCAGCCTGGGCGTCGCCACAACCTATGCCATCTTCAGCAGCATCGACTGGGATGATGACGATGACTGGGATCATCACCATGGCGACTGGGATAATCACGGCGGCTATAACCGCAACGGTGATAACAATATCAATATCAACGTTGAGAACTTCAATAAAATCAGCGGACAGCGCCTGACGGACGCCAACCGCACCTGGCAGCATAACCCGGCCTATCGGGAAGGCGTGCCCTACCCGACTAACCAGCTCAACACTCGCTTCCACGCCACCAACGCGGCGACAGGGCTCAGCTCAACGCAGCAAAAACCGGTTAATCGCGATAGCCAGCGTCAGGCCGCGCTGAGCCAGATGGAGAAATCCACGGGCAAAACCTTCCCCCAAACGGCGCGCACCGGAACGAAAGACGTGCAGCGTCAGGCCTCAGGCGAACAGCTGAAGCAGATTTCGCAGCGTAATAACTACCGCGGCTACGACACCAAACCGCAGACGGCGAAGCGTAGCACCGCGCAGCAGCGAGAAAACCGCCAGACCACCGCCCAGAGACAAGAGAAGCGGGCTTCGCAGCCCGCGCAGCAACGCTCTCTCCAGCAGCGAAGCAGCCAACCCCGGGCCAATGCGCTGAGCGGTAACGACAGCCGCTCCGCAAACTGGCAGGCGCAGCAGCAGCGCGGTGCGCAAAGCAGACAGCTCGCTGCGCGCCAGCAGCAGCCACGTCAGGCGTCTGGTGGACGTGCTGAACGCCGTGAAATTCGACATCGCTAAGGGAACCGACATGAAACGTAAACTACTCAGCGGAATGGTGTTATTTATGCTTTCGGCCCCGGTGATGGCGCAGCAGTCTTTTAGCACACCCGCTCAGGCAACCGATGCGCTGACCAAAGCCATCAGTGAGCAAAACGAGAGCGCGATGACCGACCTGCTTGGAGAGAACTGGCGCGATTTTCTGCCCCCTGAGGGCGTTGATCCGGATGCTGTCGATCGCTTCCTGCGCGACTGGAACGTCCGTCATACCACGGTTGTCGAAGGAGATAAGGCGCATCTGGTTGTCGGAGACAACGGCTGGCAGCTTCCCATCCCGGTGATCAAAACCTCTGCAGGCTGGCAGTTCGACATCAAAGAAGGGGCTGAAGAGATCCTGACCCGTGAAATCGGGCGTAACGAGCTCGCCGCCATTGAAGCCTTGCATGCCTATGTTGATGCGCAGCAAAGCTATTTTGCGATGAACCAGAAATACGCGCAGAAGATTGTCAGCTCGAAAGGCAAAAAAGACGGTTTGTACTGGCCAGCCTCGCCCGGCGAAGCGCCCAGCCCGCTCGGTCCGGCATTTAGCCCGAAAGAGCCGGGCACCGGCTATCACGGCTATCGCTTCCGCATCCTGCCGGATAATCACGGTTTCGCGATGGTTGCCTGGCCGGTCAGCTATGGTCAGACGGGCGTAATGAGCTTTGTGATAAACCAGGACGACAAGGTGTACCAGTCCGATCTCGGCAGCGATTCAGAGCAGAAAGCCCGGGCGCTAGCCGCCTATAGCCCTGATAAAAACTGGCAGCCTGTGGCACCCTAAACGCAGCGCATAAAAAAAGCGGCCATTGGCCGCTTTTTTTCATCTGAAGAAACTTATTTCTTCTTCGCTTTCGCGTTTGGCAGGTCGGTGATGCTGCCTTCAAACACTTCTGCCGCCAGGCCCACGGACTCGTGCAGAGTCGGGTGAGCGTGGATGGTCAGCGCGATGTCTTCAGCGTCACAGCCCATTTCGATAGCCAGACCGATTTCACCCAGCAGCTCGCCGCCGTTGGTACCGACAATCGCACCACCGATGACGCGGTGAGTCTCTTTGTCGAAGATCAGTTTGGTCATACCGTCAGCGCAGTCGGAAGCGATAGCACGGCCAGAAGCAGCCCACGGGAAGGTGGCGGTTTCGTAGCTGATGCCTTTCTCTTTCGCTTCTTTCTCAGTCAGACCGACCCATGCAACTTCTGGCTCGGTGTACGCGATAGATGGAATGACTTTCGGATCGAAGTAGTGCTTCATGCCGGCGATAACTTCAGCGGCAACGTGACCTTCGTGAACACCTTTGTGTGCCAGCATTGGCTGACCGACGATATCGCCGATAGCAAAGATGTGCGGCACGTTAGTGCGCAGCTGCTTGTCAACGCGGATAAAGCCACGGTCGTCCACTTCCACGCCAGCTTTGCCCGCGTCGAGGTTTTTACCGTTCGGCACACGGCCGATAGCCACCAGCACGGCGTCGTAACGCTGCGGTTCGGATGGGGCTTTTTTGCCTTCCATGGAAACGTAAATACCGTCTTCTTTCGCTTCAACGGCAGTCACTTTGGTTTCCAGCATCAGGTTGAATTTCTTGCTGATGCGTTTGGTGAAGACTTTAACGATGTCTTTGTCGGCAGCCGGGATAACCTGGTCGAACATTTCAACCACGTCGATCTCTGAACCCAGCGCATGGTACACGGTACCCATTTCCAGACCGATGATACCGCCGCCCATGACCAGCAGACGCTTAGGAACGGTTTTCAGCTCCAGCGCATCGGTGGAATCCCACACGCGTGGATCTTCATGCGGAATGAATGGCAGTTCGATTGGGCGAGAGCCTGCCGCGATGATCGCGTTGTCGAAGTTGATCACGGTTTTGCCGTTTTCGCCTTCCACTTCCAGGGTGTTCGCACCGGTGAATTTACCCAGACCGTTTACCACTTTCACTTTACGGCCTTTGGCCATACCCGCCAGACCGCCGGTCAGCTGAGTGATAACTTTCTCTTTCCAGGTACGAATTTTGTCGATATCGGTTTTCGGCTCGCCGAAGACGATGCCGTGTTCAGCCAGCGCTTTGGCTTCTTCGATAACTTTCGCCACGTGCAGCAGCGCTTTAGAAGGGATACAGCCGACGTTCAGACAAACACCGCCGAGGGTGCTGTAACGTTCTACGATGACGGTTTCCAGACCTAAATCCGCTGCACGGAATGCTGCGGAGTAACCTGCCGGGCCTGCCCCAAGTACTACGACCTGAGTTTTGATTTCTGTGCTCATCATGACCTCTTAATTTATACCCGTCGTCCACCGGGTCGTTCTATCCGCCCGCAGTTTACAAAATTGTTAACAATTTTGAAACAACAAACGGCTCACGAATTGTCGCTTTCGCCAATAACCTCACAAACACCATGAGATTATCAGAAAAAAGCCGGCCGACTGGCCGGCTTTTCGATTACATCACCAGGCGGCGAATGTCGCTCAGCATGTTGTTGATGATGGTGATGAAGCGCGCACCATCAGCACCGTCGATCACGCGGTGGTCGAAGGACAGAGAGATTGGCATCATCAGACGCGGCACGAACTCTTTGCCGTTCCACACCGGCTCCATCGCGGACTTGGACACACCGAGGATAGCCACTTCCGGCGCGTTCACGATCGGTGCAAAGTGGGTGGTACCCAGGCCGCCGATGCTGGAGATAGTGAAGCAACCGCCCTGCATTTCGCCGGCAGTAAGCTTACCATCACGCGCTTTCTTGGAGATCACGGTCAGTTCACGGGACAGCTCAGTGATGCTCTTCTTGTTCACGTCTTTGAAGACCGGAACAACCAGACCATTTGGCGTATCAACCGCAACACCGATGTTGATGTATTTCTTCAGCGTCAGCTTCTGGCCGTCTTCGGACAGGGAGCTGTTGAAGCGTGGCATCTGCTCAAGGGCAGCAGCAACGGCTTTCATGATGAAGACTACTGGGGTGAATTTCACGTCCAGTTTGCGCTTCTCAGCTTCAGCGTTCTGCTGTTTACGGAACGCTTCCAGATCGGTGATATCGGTTTTGTCGAAGTGCGTAACGTGCGGGATCATCACCCAGTTACGGCTCAGGTTAGCACCAGAGATTTTCTGGATGCGGCCCAGCTCCACTTCTTCGATTTCGCCGAACTTGCTGAAGTCCACTTTCGGCCATGGCAGCATGCCCGGGATACCGCCGCCAGCGGCTGCAGCAGGTGCAGCTTCGGCGCGTTTCACCGCGTCTTTCACGTAGGTCTGAACGTCTTCGCGCAGGATACGACCCTTACGGCCGGTTCCTTTCACTTTCGCCAGGTTCACACCGAACTCGCGCGCCAGGCGACGAATCAGCGGGGTAGCGTGGACGTAAGCGTCGTTTTCAGCGAACTCAGATTTTTCTGCTTTAGCAGCAGGGGCAGCGGCTGGTTTAGCAGCCTGCGCCGGTGCAGCAGCAGGGGCTGGAGCAGCCGTGGCAGCCGGAGCTGCGGCAGGCGCAGCGCCTTCCACTTCGAAGACCATGATCAGAGAGCCGGTAGACACTTTGTCGCCGGTGCTGATCTTGATCTCTTTAACGGTACCCGCGAACGGCGCCGGCACTTCCATAGAAGCTTTGTCGCCTTCGACGGTGATCAGTGACTGTTCAGCGGCAACTTTGTCGCCCACTTTCACCATCACTTCGGTCACTTCAACTTCGTCACCGCCGATGTCCGGTACATTAACGTCTTTCGCACCGCCAGCAGCTGCTGGTGCAGCAGCCGGAGCCGGAGCAGCGGCCTGCGCAGGCGCAGCACCCGCCACTTCGAAGATCATGATAAGCGACCCGGTAGACACTTTGTCACCGGTGTTGATCTTGATCTCTTTAACGGTACCCGCAAACGGAGCCGGCACTTCCATAGAGGCTTTGTCGCCTTCTACGGTGATCAGTGACTGCTCAGCCGCAACGGTGTCGCCCACTTTCACCAGGATTTCAGTGACTTCAACTTCGTCACCGCCGATGTCAGGCACGTTCACTTCTTTTGCTGCTGCGGCAGCTGCTGGAGCAGCGGCGGCCGGAGCAGCTTCTTTCTTCTCTTCCTGCGCAGGTGCAGCAGTTGCTGCACCGTCGGCGGAATCGAAAATCATGATCAGTTTACCGGTCTCGGTTTTATCGCCAACAGAGACTTTGATCTCTTTAACGATGCCAGCCTGAGGAGACGGGACTTCCATAGAGGCTTTGTCGCCTTCTACGGTGATCAGCGACTGTTCAGCTTCAACTTTGTCGCCTACTTTGACCAGGATCTCGGTGATTTCAACTTCATCAGCCCCGATGTCCGGTACATTGATTTCGATAGCCATTATTCTTTTACCTCTTACGCCAGACGCGGGTTAACTTTTTCTGCATCGATGTTGAATTTGGTGATTGCGTCCGCAACCACTTTCTTATCGATTTCGCCACGTTTAGCCAGTTCGCCCAGTGCTGCTACAACCACGTAAGAAGCATCAACTTCGAAGTGGTGACGCAGGTTTTCGCGGCTGTCAGAACGACCGAAGCCGTCAGTACCCAGTACGCGATAATCATCAGCTGGAACGTAAGTACGAACCTGCTCTGCGAACAGTTTCATATAGTCAGTAGACGCCACCGCTGGCGCGTCGTTCATCACCTGAGCGATGTACGGAACGCGTGGAGTTTCCAGTGGGTGCAGCATGTTCCAGCGCTCACAATCCTGGCCATCACGCGCCAGTTCAGTGAAGGAGGTCACAGAGTACACGTCGGAACCCACGCCGTAGTCTTTCGCCAGGATCTGCGCTGCTTCACGTACGTGACGCAGGATAGAGCCGGAGCCCAGCAGCTGAACTTTACCTTTGCTACCTTCGATGGTTTCGAGTTTGTAGATACCTTTACGGATACCTTCCTCGGCACCTGCTGGCATTGCCGGCATGTGGTAGTTTTCGTTCAGGGTGGTGATGTAGTAGTAAATGTTCTCTTGCGCTTCACCGTACATGCGCTGCAGACCGTCATGCATGATGACTGCCACTTCGTACGCGTAAGACGGGTCGTAAGAGATACAGTTAGGGATAGTCAGAGACTGAATGTGGCTGTGGCCATCTTCGTGCTGCAGACCTTCACCGTTCAGGGTCGTACGACCGGAGGTACCGCCTACCAGGAAGCCGCGAGCCTGCTGGTCGCCTGCCTGCCAGCACAGGTCACCGATACGCTGGAACCCGAACATGGAGTAGTAGATGTAGAACGGGATCATCGGCAGGTTGTTGGTGCTGTAAGAGGTCGCAGCAGCCAGCCAGGATGCGCCTGCGCCCAGCTCGTTGATACCTTCCTGCAGGATCTGACCTTTTTCGTCTTCTTTGTAGTATGCAACCTGCTCACGGTCCTGCGGAGTGTACTGCTGGCCGTTCGGGCTGTAGATACCGATCTGACGGAACAGACCTTCCATACCGAAAGTACGCGCTTCGTCGGCGATGATTGGAACCAGACGATCTTTGATCGACTTGTTCTTCAGCATCACGTTCAGGGCACGAACGAAAGCGATAGTGGTGGAGATCTCTTTGTTCTGCTCTTCCAGCAGCTGAGAGAAGTCTTCCAGCGCTGGCAGTTCCAGCTTCTCGGTGAAGTTAGGCTGACGAGCTGGCAGGTAGCCTTTCAGCGCCTGACGACGTTCGTGCAGGTACTTGTGCTCTTCAGACCCTTCCGGGAAGGTGATGTAAGACAGGTTTTCTACCTGCTCATCGGTCACTGGAACGTTGAAACGGTCGCGGATATAACGCACGCCGTCCATGTTCATTTTCTTAACCTGGTGAGCGATGTTTTTACCTTCTGCGGTATCACCCATGCCGTAACCTTTGATGGTATGGGCCAGGATTACAGTCGCTTTACCTTTGGTTTCACGCGCTTTTTTCAGTGCAGCGTAGACTTTCTTCGGATCATGACCACCGCGGTTCAGAGCCCAGATCTGCTCATCAGTCCAGTCTGCAACCAGTGCTGCGGTTTCAGGATATTTGCCGAAGAAGTGCTCACGAACGTAGGCACCGTCTTTGGATTTGAAGGTCTGGTAGTCACCGTCAACGGTTTCGTTCATCAGCTGGATCAGTTTACCGCTGGTGTCTTTACGCAGCAGCTCATCCCAACGACCGCCCCACATGACTTTGATCACGTTCCAGCCAGCACCAGCGAAGATGCCTTCCAGTTCGTTGATGATCTTGCCGTTACCGGTTACCGGACCATCCAGACGCTGCAGGTTACAGTTGATGATGAAGCACAGGTTGTCCAGCTTCTCACGGGTAGCGATGGTGATCGCACCTTTGGATTCTGGCTCATCCATTTCGCCGTCGCCCAGGAAGGCGTAAACGGTCTGCTCAGAGGTGTCTTTCAGACCACGGTGTTCCAGGTATTTCAGGAATTTAGCCTGATAGATCGCACCGATTGGGCCCAGACCCATAGATACGGTCGGGAACTGCCAGAATTCAGGCATCAGTTTAGGGTGCGGGTAAGAAGACAGACCTTTACCGTGTACTTCCTGACGGAAGTTGTTCATCTGCTCTTCAGTCAGACGACCTTCCAGGAATGCACGTGCATAGATGCCCGGAGAGATGTGGCCCTGGAAGTACACCAGATCGCCGCCGTCTTTCTCGTTCGCTGCACGGAAGAAGTGGTTGAAGCACACTTCGTAAACGGTCGCAGAAGACTGGAAGGACGCCATGTGGCCACCCAGTTCCAGGTCTTTCTTGGATGCGCGCAGAACGGTCATGATGGCGTTCCAGCGGATTGCAGAACGGATACGACGTTCCAGATCCAGATTGCCCGGGTATTCCGGTTCGTCTTCGACGGCAATCGTGTTTACGTAGTTGCTAGCCCCTGCACCTGAAGCAACCTTCACGCCACCTTTGCGGGCTTCAGAAAGCAGCTGATCAATCAGATACTGAGCGCGCTCAACACCTTCTTCACGGATGACCGATTCGATCGCCTGTAGCCAGTCGCGAGTTTCGATCGGATCCACGTCATTTTGGAGACGTTCTGACATGGGGGTATTCCTTATCTATCTAATACGTTGATTTGTCTGGAACCTGTCCCATTGTATTTTCGCCAGAAAACACAATAAGACAGGTTCTGCGTTTAGTTGCCGCGCTCTAAAAGTACCTGGCGCTTAATCCTTTCGTTGCTGTATGCGGCGTAATGAACGTTCGCGACGCGATTGTTCACGGCTGCGGTCCAGCAAGATTTCCTCAATGAAAGCCAGATGTCGGTGCGACGCTTCGCGCGCCTGCTCCGGTTCCCCGGCCATTATCGCCTCGAATACTCGGGTGCGATGGTTGCTTACCAGTGGGAGCATGTCCCGACGGGCATACAACAATTCAAAATTCTGACGAACGTTCTGGGCCAGCATGGGCTCCATGCAGCGTAGCAGATGGAGGAGCACCACGTTGTGGGCCGCTTCGGTGACGGCAATTTGATACTGGACGACGGCGCTGGACTCGGCGTCTAAATCGCCGGACTGCTGTGCCCGTTCAATGGCCTGATGCAGTTCGCGGATACGCACGCGATCTTCATCAGTGCTGCGAAGGGCGGCGTAATAGGCCGCAATACCTTCAAGCGCGTGACGGGTCTCAAGCAGGTCAAACTGGGATTCTGGGTGGTCAGAGAGAAGTTCTACCAGCGGATCGCTGAAGCTCTGCCACAGGCTGTTTTGCACAAAGGTTCCGCCGCCCTGGCGACGAAGCAGCAAGCCCTTTGCTTCGAGACGTTGAATCGCCTCACGCAGAGAGGGACGTGAAACGTCGAACTGTTTTGCCAGCTCGCGTTCTGGCGGAAGTTTCTCACCCGGGCGCAGAGTCCCTTCGAGGATTAAAAACTCCAGCTGCTGCTCAATCACATCAGATAGTTTTGGTTGGCGAATTTTGCTGTAGGCCATATTCCCTGTCTTACGCCTTTTTGCCCGGAGTCAATTGGTCTTACCAATTTCTATTTCGTATCGCTAAAGTAACAAAGTATTCACCTTCTGTCCATATTGGTTTTGATTGAAATCAGTAAACCCTGCACATTTTAACAACCTTACAGAAATAACGTTTCAGAAATGTAACTTTGCACAAATGAGTTGATTACTCCCAAAGAGGGAGTTTTAACCATAATGAAACGAGGGTTTTTGCAATCTGAAGCGATTCAACAAGGCAAATAATGAAAATTCGCCCACTTAAGGCGCATTTCTATTCTATAGGTTGGGTGAGGAACAACGAGCGGGCCGATTTACAAATGCTTTCTTTTTATTCAAGTCGTCATCACCCCTTCATAAAGCAGGTGCATTCGCAGGCACTTATCACTATTCTGGCGCTTACGGAAGCCATCTCCGCTTTTTTCGGTCTCGTTAACCGTAAAGAAATAAATACAGAATATGGATTTTCATAATTACACACGCACAGCGTGAACATAACAACCACACACGAGGTTTCAAATGGAAGCTCAACAGCACGGCGATCAGCTAAAGCGCGGGCTTAAAAACCGCCATATACAGCTCATCGCACTGGGCGGTGCGATTGGTACCGGCCTGTTTCTGGGCAGCGCATCCGTTATCCAGTCAGCCGGTCCCGGCATTATTTTGGGTTACGCGATTGCGGGTTTCATTGCTTTTCTGATTATGCGCCAGCTGGGTGAAATGGTCGTTGAAGAGCCGGTCGCAGGCTCCTTCAGCCACTTTGCCTATAAATACTGGGGCAGCTTTGCCGGTTTCGCCTCGGGCTGGAACTACTGGGTCCTGTACGTTCTGGTTGCCATGGCCGAGCTTACCGCCGTTGGGAAATACATTCAGTTCTGGTATCCCGAGATCCCAACCTGGGCTTCCGCAGCCGCTTTCTTCGTCATTATTAACGCCATTAACCTGACCAACGTAAAAGTGTTCGGTGAAATGGAGTTCTGGTTTGCCATCATCAAGGTCATTGCCGTAGTGGCGATGATTATCTTCGGCGGCTGGCTGCTGTTCAGCGGCAACGGCGGCCCGCAGGCAACCGTGCGCAACCTCTGGGAACAGGGCGGATTCCTGCCTCACGGTATGACCGGTCTGGTAATGATGATGGCCATCATTATGTTCTCCTTCGGCGGTCTGGAACTCGTGGGCATCACCGCCGCTGAAGCCGACAACCCGGAGCAAAGCATTCCAAAAGCCACTAACCAGGTTATCTACCGTATTCTGATCTTCTACGTGGGCTCGCTGGCCGTGCTGCTCTCCCTGCTGCCGTGGACGCGCGTGACCGCCGACACCAGCCCGTTTGTGCTGATCTTCCACGAGCTGGGCGACACCTTTGTCGCTAACGCCCTGAACATCGTGGTGCTGACCGCAGCGCTCTCGGTTTACAACAGCTGCGTATACTGCAACAGCCGCATGCTGTTCGGCCTGGCCCAGCAGGGCAACGCGCCAAAAGCGCTGCTCAACGTCGATAAGCGCGGCGTGCCGGTAAACACAATTCTGGTTTCGGCGGTTGTGACCGCGCTGTGCGTGCTCATTAACTACATGGCTCCGGAATCGGCGTTTGGCCTGCTGATGGCGCTGGTGGTCTCTGCCCTGGTCATCAACTGGGCCATGATCAGCCTGGCGCACATGAAGTTCCGCCGCGCCAAGCAGCAGCAGGGCGTCACCACGCGCTTCCCTGCCCTGCTCTATCCGCTGGGTAACTGGATCTGCCTGCTGTTTATGGCAGCCGTGCTGGTGATTATGCTGATCACCCCGGGTATGGCGATTTCCGTCTACCTGATCCCGGTCTGGATTGCGATCCTGGGCGTGGGCTATCTGTTCAGTCAGAAAAGCCGTAATGCCATGAAGGCACACTAAGCCTCTCTTCGCGGCGCCTGCTTTTGCGGGTGCCGCGCGTTGTTACCTCCCTCACACTTTCATGCCCACAGAGCATTTATCCATATCACCGCCCTGATACTGCAACGCATATATTCCTTTGCCAGCAAATAATTCTCTCCATACCGTAAACCGGAGAGCTGTCGATGGATAACAACACACTGTCAGTAAAAGAAAAGATCGGCTATGGGATGGGCGACGCGGGATGCAATATCATCTTCGGCGCCATCATGCTGTTTGTTAACTATTTTTATACGGATATTTTTGGCCTCGCCCCTGCGCTGGTCGGCGTGCTGCTGCTTTCCGTACGCGTGATTGACGCCGTAACGGACCCGATCATGGGGGCGATTGCTGACCGTACCCGCAGTAAATATGGCCGGTTTCGTCCATGGCTGCTGTGGATCGCCTTCCCCTACGCGCTGTTCAGCATTCTGATGTTCACCACGCCGGAGTGGAGCTATAACAGCAAAGTTATCTATGCGTTTGTCACCTACTTCCTGCTCTCTTTGACCTATACGGCCATCAACATTCCCTACTGCTCGCTGGGCGGGGTGATCACCAACGATCCAAAAGAGCGCGTGGCCTGCCAGTCGTATCGCTTCGTGCTGGTGGGCATCGCCACGCTGCTGCTCTCATTAACGCTGCTGCCGATGGCCGACTGGTTTGGCGGGGATAACAAAGCCAAAGGCTACCAGATGGCGATGACCGTCCTGGCGCTGATTGGCACCTGCATGTTCCTGTTCTGCTTCGCCACCGTGCGCGAGCGCGTGCGTCCGGCGGTACAGACCAACGACGAGCTGAAAAACGATCTCAAAGACGTGTGGAAGAACGACCAGTGGGTACGCATTCTGCTCCTGACCCTGTGCAACGTCTGCCCGGGCTTTATCCGCATGGCGGCCACCATGTATTACGTCACCTGGGTGATGGGCCAGAGCACCCATTTCGCCACGCTGTTTATCAGCCTGGGCGTGGTCGGTATGATGCTCGGCAGCATGCTGGCAAAAGTGCTGACCGACCGCTGGTGTAAGCTGAAGGTCTTCTTCTGGACCAATATCGTGCTGGCGATTTTCTCAACCGCCTTCTATTTCTTCGACCCGAAAGCCACCGTCACCATCGTGGTGCTCTACTTCCTGCTGAACATCCTGCACCAGATCCCGTCTCCGCTGCACTGGTCGCTGATGGCCGACGTGGACGACTACGGCGAGTGGAAGACCGGAAAACGCATCACCGGGATCAGCTTCTCCGGCAACATCTTCTTCCTGAAGCTGGGGCTGGCGATTGCCGGGGCGATGGTCGGCTTCCTGCTCTCCTGGTACGGTTACGACGCGGGCGCAAAAGCGCAAAGCGCGGACGCCATTAACGGGATCGTGCTGCTCTTTACCGTCATTCCTGGCATCGGGTATCTCATTACCGCTGGCGTGGTACGCCTGCTGAAAGTGGACCGTGAAACGATGAAGCGCATTCAGGAAGACCTGGAAAAACGTCGTACCAATTACCGTGAACTGAGCGACTATCAGGAACTGAAAGCCGCAGAGACAAAATAAGGAGAGCCAAATGCATCAGTGGCCAAATCCGTTTATCGAACAACGTGCCGACCCGTACATTTTACGCCACGAGGGGCAGTACTATTTTATCGCCTCCGTGCCTGAGTACGACAGGCTGGCGATCCGCCGCGCAGCGTCGCTGGAAGGCTTACGTAATGCCGAAGAAGTGGTGGTCTGGCGCAAACCCGAGACCGGCCCGATGAGCCAGCTGATCTGGGCGCCGGAACTGCACCACATCGACGGGAAGTGGTACATCTATTTTGCTGCGACGCACACCCAGGCGCTCGACGCGCTCGGAATGTTCCAGCACCGCATGTTCGCCATTGAATGTGCTGACGGCGATCCACTCACCGGCGCGTGGGTGGAAAAAGGACAGATCAAAACGCAGTTCGATACCTTCGCCCTGGACGCCACCACCTTTGTTCATAAGGGGAAACGCTGGTATCTGTGGGCGCAAAAAGCGCCGGATATCACCGGAAACTCCAATCTTTATCTCTGTGAAATGGAGAACCCGTGGACGCTGAAAGGTGAGCCGGTGATGCTCAGCAAGCCGGAGTATGACTGGGAGCGTCGCGGTTTTTGGGTCAACGAAGGCCCGGCGGTGCTGGTTCACGGCGATAAGCTGTTTATCAGCTACTCCGCCAGCGCGACCGACGAGAACTACTGTATGGGGCTACTGTGGATAGACCTGAATGCCGATCCGCAAAACCCGGCAAACTGGCACAAATCCCCGCGTCCAGTGTTCGTTACCAGCTACGAAAATCGCCAGTTCGGCCCGGGACACAACAGCTTTACGCAAACGCCGGAAGGGGAAGATGTGCTGGTGTATCACGCGCGTAATTACACCGAAATAGAGGGCGACCCGCTGTACGATCCGAACCGTCATACTCGACTGAAGCTTGTCCGCTGGAATGAAAGCGGGATGCCTGATTTCGGCATCCCGCCCGCGGATACGCTTTAGCCTTTGCGGCGCGCTGGCCTACACCAGCGTGCCGTAAATCGTCAGCAGCGCCACGATCACCACCACCACAAACGACGTTTTCTTCGCCATGGAGACAGCGGCCTTCGGCGTTTCAATCTTGTCAGTATGCGGCTCACGCGCCAGCGAGAACTGCGCCAGACGCGTTAGCACCTGGTACTGCGACGTATGGCGATCGGCAAGAGAAGCGAACCATGCGGGCAGCGCTTTTTCACCGTGACCAATTAACGCGTACACCACGCCGACCAGACGCACCGGGAGCCAGTCGATCACGTGCAGGATGGCGTCAATACCGGACTGCAGGCGTTCGTGCGGCGTCAGATAACGGGCAAGCCAGGTCTGCCAGGCGCGCAGGAACGCATATCCCATCAGCAGCACCGGCCCCAGCGGGCCCCCCACTACAAACCAGAACAGCGGCGCAAGATAGTAACGGAAGTTAATCCACAGCAGCGCGTTTTGCAGCTCGCGCAGGAATTCGCGCTCGTCGCAGTCCGGCGGCACGCCGTGGATCATCGTCAGCTCGCTCGCCATGGCACCGCGCGCATGGGCATCGTCACGGGAGGCGGCTTTCAGGTATGCGTGATAGTGTAAACGCACCTTGCCTGCGCCAATGCACAGCACGCCAAGCAGGATCCACACCACCAGCAGCGGCACGTTGAAAAAGAGTCCGTACAGCGAGCGCAGGAGCAGGAACGTAATGACCATCACCCCTGCCATCATCAGCAGCGTGCGCAGCATGGAATAATGTTTGATACGGCGGAATAACACCTCCAGCCGGTGATCCAGATGCCAGTGCTCGCCGAGCTTGAACAGGCGTTCAGCGATGATAACCAGCAGCATGGTAAACAACGTCATGGTATCTCCTTATTCTGACGACTCGGTGAGCATGGCGCGAAACCGGGGCCAGTCAAAGGCCGGGCCGGGATCGGTTTTTCTCTCCGGGGCTATATCACTGTGTCCCGTGATATTGTCGGCGATAGCCGGGTAGAGTCCGATAAGCGTGCGGGTCACTGCCGCTAGCCGTTGATACTGTGAATCGGTGTAGGGCGTAGTATCCGTGCCTTCCAGTTCGATCCCGATAGAAAAATCGTTGCACCGTTCGCGCCCGTGATAAATCGACACGCCGGCATGCCAGGCGCGCTTATCAAAGGGAACATACTGAACCACTTCACCATCGCGACGAATCAGGCAGTGAGCCGATACGCGCAGATGTGCAATTTCAGCAAAGAAGGGATGAGCATCGGGATCAATCGTTCCCGTGAATAACGCATCGATCCACGGGCCGCCAAATTCACCCGGCGGGAGACTAATATTATGAACCACCAGCAGTGTGGGCTTTTCATCCTCCGGGCGGCAATCGTGGTGCGGCGAGGGCACGTGCCGCGCATCCACCAGCCATCCGTTTTCTAACAACATGCTGGAACTCCTTCTGTATGGTGCAATGACTCGGTTCAGAGTAGCATGTTTCAATATTATGATTCGTTACCAATTTGGAGTTTTATCATGCCGCCTCGCCGCTACAACCCCGACCACCGACGTGAAGCGCTTCTGGAACGTATTAATATGGATATTCCGGCAAGCGTCTCCCATGCTTTGAAAGAAGATCTGGGCGGTGACGTTAACGCTGATAAGGATATTACCGCACAATTGTTGCCAAAAGAGACGCGCTCGCACGCGGTCATTATTACCCGTGAAAAGGGCGT
The DNA here is from genome assembly GCF_003144775.1 of Enterobacter sp. CGMCC 5087. Lineage (NCBI taxonomy): Bacteria > Pseudomonadati > Pseudomonadota > Gammaproteobacteria > Enterobacterales > Enterobacteriaceae > Enterobacter > Enterobacter sp. CGMCC 5087. The sequence goes on from NZ_QFXN01000152.1 coordinate 51,314, forward strand.
TTTTTGCGGCAAGCGTTGGGTTGAAGAGGTCTTTACCCAGCTGGCGGGTGATGATGTGCAGATTATCTGGCACGTTGAAGACGGCGATGCAATTACGGCAAACCAGCCGCTGTTTGAACTGGACGGTCCTTCCCGCGTCTTGCTGACCGGCGAACGTACCGCGCTCAATTTTGTACAAACGCTCTCTGGCGTGGCCAGTGAAGTGCGTCGCTACGTTGACCTGCTGGCCGGTACTCGCACCCAACTGCTGGATACGCGCAAAACGCTGCCGGGCCTGCGTACCGCGCTGAAGTATGCGGTGCTCTGCGGCGGCGGCGCTAACCATCGCCTGGGCTTATCCGACGCCTTCCTGATTAAAGAGAACCACATTATTGCCTCTGGCTCCGTGCGTCAGGCGGTGGAGAAAGCCTTCTGGCTGCACCCGGATGTGCCTGTCGAGGTAGAAGTCGAAAGCCTGGAAGAGCTGGAGCAGGCGATTAAGGCCGGGGCCGATATCATCATGCTCGATAACTTCGAAACAGAGCAGATGCGCGAGGCGGTAAAACTGACTAACGGCCGGGCCCAGCTTGAAGTGTCCGGGAACGTCACTTTCGAAACGATCCGTGAATTCGCCGAAACCGGCGTGGATTACATCTCCGTCGGCGCGCTGACCAAACACGTTCGCGCCCTCGACCTCTCAATGCGCTTCAAATAACGCATTCTCCCCTCTCCACCCGGAGAGGGGAATTTCAGCCCCGCTCGCAGATCCACTGTTCTGCCGTGCAACACTGAAAAAATTCTTGGAAGCCTCCTTCCCGTTCCCTTTTTTGCCTCTCGTTTCTGCTCTTTCCCACTGACAAAGTAGCGCCACTTTGCATAAGGAGCAGATATGGACAGACAACAAGGATTCACACTCATTGAGCTGATGGTGGTCATTGGCATCATTGCGATTCTGAGCGCCATCGGCGTTCCCGCCTATCAGAACTACCTGCGCAAGGCGGCGCTGACCGATATGCTGCAAACCTTCGTTCCCTACCGCACGGCCATTGAGCTTTGCGCGCTGGATCACGGTGGCGTGGAGAGCTGCGACGCCGGCAGTAACGGTATCCCTTCCCCCACCACGAAACGCTACGTTTCAGGAATGAGCGTGGCGAAAGGGACCGTGACCTTAACAGGACAGGAGAGTCTTAACGGGCTGACGGTAACCATGACGCCACGGTGGAGCGACGGCAACGGTATGACGGGCTGGACGCGCGACTGCAACATCAGTGCTGACAGCGCCCTGAAACAGGCCTGCGAAGACGTTTTCCGCTTCGACAATAACTGAGGAGCGGATAATGAATACCGATCAACTCGTGGCGCTTTGTCAGCGCCATCACGCTCTGCTGCTCACCAGCGACAGTGACATGGTCAGCATCGCCGTCGTGGGCAGCCCCGCGGCTGAACTCATGGAGGCGCTGCGCTTCGCGACCCAGAAACGGATTGATATTGAGTGCTGGAGCGCTGAGCGCATGGAAAAACACCGGCAGCTAACGTCACAATCGCATCTGCCCGTCGTTTCGCAAATACACTCGACGGTGGATATCCTCAACCACACGCTGCAGCAGGCAATCAGCCAGCGCGCCTCCGACATTCATATCGAACCGATGGAACACGCATGCCAGATCCGTTTACGCATCGACGGGGTTCTTTGCCCCCAGCCTCCGCTTTCCGCCTCGCTGGCCAGCCTGTTCAGCGCTCGTTTAAAGGTGCTGGGTAATCTGGATATTGCAGAACGTCGTTTACCTCAGGACGGCCAGTTTACGATTGAGCTGGCAAACGCGCCGGTCTCGTTTCGGATCGCAACGCTTCCCTGCAGCGGTGGCGAGAAAATTGTGCTGCGTCTGCTGCATCAGGTTCAGCAGGCTCTTGAGCCGAAAGCGCTTGGTATGAGCGCAGAACAACTGGCCTGTTTTAATGAGATCCTCCACCAGCCGCAGGGGCTGATTCTGGTCACCGGCCCTACCGGCAGCGGCAAAACCGTGACGCTGTACAGCGCGCTGCAGGCGCGTAACACCCCCGACGTCAACATCTGTAGCGTGGAGGATCCCATTGAGATCCCCCTTGCGGGATTAAACCAGACGCAGATTAATCCCCGGGCGGGTTTAACATTCCAGAGCGTGCTGAGGGCGCTGCTGCGTCAGGATCCAGACATCATTATGGTCGGCGAAATCCGTGACGGCGAAACGGCAGAAATTGCCATTAATGCCGCTCAGACCGGTCATCTGGTGCTGTCAACGCTGCACACCAACTCGACGACGGAAACCCTGATTCGCCTGGAGCAGATGGGCGTCGCGCGCTGGATGATATCTTCCGCGCTGTCGATGGTGATTGCCCAGCGGCTGGTCCGTCGTTTGTGTCCGCACTGTCGCCGGGAAGCCAGCGAGCATGCTGAATTACCGCGCGCCGTATGGTCCAGACCGCTTCCACGCTGGCAGCCCACCGGCTGCGATCGCTGTTATCACGGTTTTTATGGCCGCGTGGCCATTTTTGAAGTACTGGCGATCGACAATGCCCTGCGTCAGGCCATTGCCAGCGGGGCGGGAATCGAAGTGATAGAGGCGAGTGCCCGGCAGGCGGGAATGATTTCTCTTTTTGAGCACGGCTGCATGGCCGTCGAACAAGGGCTGACCACGATCGAAGAGCTGGTGCGCGTGCTGGGAATGCCGGATGGCTGCTAATCAGCTCTGGCGCTGGCGAGCGCTCACCAAAGAAGGAGAACCCCGAAGCGGGACACTCTGGGCCACAGACCGCACTGCCGCCTTCACCAGGCTGATGCGTAGCGATCTCCATCCTCTGGCGCTGACCCGATGCGCTCAGCGGCACCGCTGGCTGCCGCATCACTGCTGCGAGATGTTTCGCCAGCTCGCAACGCTTCTGCAGGCGGGGCTGACGTTGTCCCACAGCCTGCAGATGCTGGCAGAGCAACATCCGTTAAAACCGTGGCAGGCGCTGCTGCAAAGCATTGCAGATGAGCTCAGTGAGGGATCCCCCTTTTCTGAGTCGCTAAAAAAGTGGCCAGCGGTGTTTAGCCCACTGCATGTCTCTATGGTGAAAACCGGTGAGCTCACAGGGAAACTGGAGGAGTGCTGCCGCCAGCTCGCGCAGCAGCAAAAAGCGCAGCAGCAGCTCAGAGAGAAGGTGAAAAAGGCCCTGCGCTATCCGGCGATCGTCCTGACGCTGGCCGTACTCGTGGTGCTGGCGATGGTCATTCTGGTCTTGCCCGAGTTTGCCGCGATCTATAAAACGTTTAACACGCCGCTCCCGACGCTGACGCAAATGGTCATGGGGATGGCCGCATTTATTCAGTCCTATGCCCTCGCGTTGTTCGTCGCGTTATTAACGCCCTTAGCCGCCGCCTGGGCACTGCGGCACAACCCTCGCTGGCAGCGCATGCTGATGCACATGCCCGTGATGGGCGCGCTGGCAAAAGGCCAAAAACTGGGACACATCTTTAACGTGCTGTCACTCACGCAGCAGGCAGGTATCCCCTTTTTACAGGGTCTGGAGAGCGCAGAGGAGACCGTTGAAAGTTGTTACTGGCGGGGGATACTCCACAGCGTTCGGGAGGACATTGAAAAAGGTCTCCCCGTCTGGTCATCCTTTCAGAAAGCGGCCATCTTTACCCCGCTGTGTATTCAGCTTTTACGAACCGGTGAAATGTCAGGTGCGCTGGACATCATGCTGGCAAATCTCGCCCGGCACCACACGGAACAGACCTTTCAACGGGCAGATAATCTGGCGGCACTTCTCGAGCCAGTGCTTCTGATTGTGACAGGGGTCATCATCGGCACGCTGGTAGTGGCAATGTATCTGCCGATTTTCCATCTGGGGGATGCGATGAGCGTGGGGTAGTGCTGAACAGCGCTGGCGCACGGGAATGCGCCAGCAGAAGCCATTACAGGCTATTGAATACGCGGTTTTCCTGTTCCTGAACGCGAATAAACGTCGTACGTTTCGTCAGCTCTTTCAGGCGGGATGCCCCAACGTAGGTGCAGGCCGAGCGCAGGCCGCCAAGGATATCGCGCGCGGTGTATTCAACCGGGCCGCGCAGAGGCAGCTTCACGGTTTTGCCTTCTGCCGCACGGTATTTTGCCACGCCACCGACGTGACGGGTCATCGCGGATTCAGAACTCATGCCGTAGAACAGCATAAATTTCTCGCCGTTTTCTTCAACAACGGTACCACCGCTCTCTTCGTGGCCTGCCAGCATACCGCCGAGCATCACGAAGTCGGCGCCGCCGCCGAAGGCTTTCGCAACGTCGCCCGGCATGGTACAGCCGCCATCGCTGATGATCTGACCGCCCAGACCGTGCGCCGCATCGGCACATTCAATGACTGCAGAGAGCTGCGGATAACCGACGCCGGTTTTGACGCGAGTCGTGCACACAGAGCCCGGGCCAATACCCACTTTCACGATATCTGCACCGGAAAGGATCAGCTCTTCACACATTTCACCGGTCACCACGTTGCCCGCGATGATGGTTTTCGTCGGCCAGGCCTCACGCGCCTTGCTGACAAACTGCACGAAGTGTTCGGAGTAACCGTTCGCCACGTCAATACAAACGAAGTTGAGCGCCGGGTTAGCGTTCAGGATTTGTTTCGTCTTCTCGAAATCCGCATCGGAGGTCCCGGTAGAAACCATCACATGCTTCACCACGTCAGCAGACGCGGACGCAACAAACGCATTCCACTCTTCAGGGCTGTAATGTTTGTGCACGGCGGTAAGAATGTCGAACTGTGCCAGGGCGGTTGCCATCTCAAAGGTTCCCACAGTATCCATGTTGGCGGCGATGATCGGCACGCCAGACCAGGTCTGACCGGAATGCTTAAAGGTGAATTGACGTTCGAGTTCAACGTCTGAGCGACTTTTCAGTGTAGAGCGTTTAGGGCGGATAAGAACGTCTTTGAAACCTAACTTCAGATCTTCTTCGATACGCATGTGCGGATTCCTGGGGTTAGAGGCAAATATGTTAAAAGCACAACTCCAGTGACGTTATCATACGCACTAATACCTGCTCCGCAAGACTGCGAAATTCTCTTTTTTTACGCTACAATCCTATAAATTTACCTGGTAATAAGCCGGTAAACAGGACCAAACAGTTGCTGGCGCACCTAAGAGTTTTAATCAACTGATTTTAATAATGAATAATTCCCAGGATTTGAATTAATGGGGTATATCGTCGCATTAACCGGCGGCATAGGTAGTGGCAAAAGTACCGTTGCGGACGCGTTCTCTCGTTTGGGTATCACGATTATTGATGCCGATATCATTGCCCGCCAGGTGGTAGAGCCCAATACACCCGCGCTAAAGGTCATCGCAGAACATTTTGGTCAGGCAGTCATCAATGCCGATGGCACACTGAATCGCCGTCAGCTTCGCGAATGCATTTTTTCTGATTCTGCAGAAAAAGCCTGGCTTAATGCCCTGCTCCACCCCATCATCCACCGGGAAACTCAGCGTCAGATAGCCGCAGCCCGCTCGCCCTATGTCCTGTGGGTGGTTCCGCTACTGGTTGAAAATCAGCTGCAGAAGAAAGCCGATCGTGTGCTGGTGATTGATGTCGCTCCCGAAACGCAAATCCAGAGAACCATGGCGCGCGATCGCGTCTCGCGGGAGCATGCTGAACAAATTCTTGCCGCTCAGGCTACGCGCGCTCAGCGCCTTGCCGTGGCGGATGATGTTATTGATAATAACGGCGCACCAGATGCCATTGCATCGGATGTTGCCCGTCTGCACGCGCAGTATCTGACGTTCGCCGCGCAGGCCGTTGCACAGGAAAAACCATAATGTCGACACACATCCTTTTTGAGCATCCGCTCAACGAAAAAATGCGCACCTGGCTGCGCATCGAATTTCTTATTCAACAGCTTTCACAACATCTGCCTGTTAACGATCATGCCACGGCGTTGCACTTCTTCCGCAACGTAGGCGATCTGCTGGATGTGATTGAACGCGGCGATGTCCGTACAGAATTACTCAAAGAGCTGGAACGCCAGCAGCGTAAATTGCAGGCATGGACAGAGGTCCCCGGCGTAGATCAGAGCCGTATCGACGCGCTCCGCCAGCAGTTGAAAAGCAGTAGCGCCGTCCTGATGGCCGCGCCGCGCGTCGGGCAGTTTTTGCGTGAAGACCGCCTGATTGGACTGGTGCGCCAGCGTCTGAGCATTCCTGGCGGCTGCTGCAGCTTCGACCTGCCGACGCTGCATATGTGGCTACATATGCCACAGGCGCAGCGTGACGCGCAGGTGAACAGCTGGCTGGCAAGCCTGGAGCCAATGCACCAGACGCTGTCGCTGATCCTCGATCTGATCCGTAACTCTGCGCCGTTCCGCAAGCAAACCAGCCTGAATGGTTTCTTCCAGGATAACGGTGATGATGCCGATCTTCTGCGTCTCAACCTGTCTCTCGGCGAACAGCTTTACCCACAGATTTCCGGGCATAAGAGCCGCTTTGCGATTCGCTTTATGCCGCTGGACAGTGAAAATGGCACCGTGCCGGAACGTCTCGATTTTGAACTGGCCTGTTGTTAAGGAGTGCCGATGTCTGATGTCACCACCGTAAGCTGCCCAACCTGTGGCAAAACCGTTGTCTGGGGCGAAGTCAGTCCGTTCCGCCCATTCTGCTGCAAGCGCTGTCAGCTCATTGACCTGGGAGAATGGGCGGCGGAAGAGAAACGCATTCCAAGCGAAGGCGATCTCTCGGATAGCGATGACTGGAGCGAAACCCAGCAGTAATCTGTAAAGCCTGCTGGCGCTTCGCCTGGCAGGCCTACGGTTGTGCGACTAACCGCAGGATCACGGGCTCATTAGCTGGCGGGAATTTTTCGGCATCACTTGCCTGAAGTTCCACCCAGTTACCCGGCTGTCCCTCTTTTCCCCAGGGTTCACCTTCCCAGTTTTCCACCAGCCAGAACCACAGCGTGATGTGCCTGTCAGGAAACTGGTACTCAAGCTTATCAAACAGCGTTGCGCCAAGCGGCGTGATCCCCACCTCTTCCTGAAGTTCCCGAACCAGCGCCTCTTCCGGCGTTTCACCTGACTCGATTTTACCGCCCGGAAACTCCCACTTGTTCGCCATATGGGCGTCGGCAGCGCGCTGGGTGATAAAGATTTGGTTTTGCGGGTTGCGAATAATCCCGACGGCAATTTGCAGTATTTTCATATTGTCACTTCCATAAAAAAGGCGCAGATATCTGCGCCTTTTTGTTTTTTTATGAATTTAGCTCAGACGGCCGTGGCACGCCTTGTACTTTTTACCGGAACCACACGGGCACGGATCGTTACGACCCACTTTACGATCGCCGGTCTGCGCGGCGATCGCCGCTGCGGCTTCGCTGTCGTCGGTCTGATGACTCAGCTGCTGCATCTGTGCCAGACGCTCGGCTTCTTCACGACGCTGCTGCTCCATCGCTTCCACTTCTTCCGGCATACGCACCTGAACCTTGCTCAGGGTGCTGATTACTTCATACTTCAGTGACTCCAGCATAGACGCAAACATGGAGAAGGATTCACGCTTGTATTCCTGCTTCGGATCTTTCTGCGCATAGCCACGCAGGTGGATACCCTGACGCAGGTAGTCCATCGCCGCCAGGTGCTCTTTCCACAGGGAGTCCAGCGTCTGCAGCATCACGCCTTTTTCGAAGTGACGCATCATTTCAGCGCCAACAACCTCTTCCTTACGCTTGTAGACGTCCAGCGCGGTTTCAAAGATACGTTCACGCAGGGTCTCTTCGTGCAGCTCAGGTTCTTTATCCAGCCACTCTTTGATTGGCAGATCGAGGTCAAAGTCATTTTTCAGACGTTCCTGCAGGCCTTCGATATCCCACATCTCTTCCAGAGACTGCGGTGGAATATGCGCGTCGATGGTGGCTTTAAACACATCTTCACGAATGCTGTTGATGGTTTCGCTCACGTCGGACACGTCCAACAGTTCGTTACGCTGGGTGTAGATCGCGCGACGCTGATCGTTAGCCACATCATCATATTCCAGCAGCTGCTTACGAATATCAAAGTTGCGGCTTTCCACTTTACGCTGTGCGTTAGCGATCGCTTTAGTCACCCACGGGTGCTCGATGGCTTCACCTGGCTTCATCCCCAGCTTACGCATCATGCCGGACACGCGGTCGGAGGCGAAAATACGCATCAGCGCATCTTCCATAGACAGGTAGAAGCGGGATGAACCGGCATCACCCTGACGACCCGCACGGCCACGCAGCTGGTTATCGATACGACGAGACTCGTGACGCTCTGTACCGATGATGTGCAGACCGCCGGACGCCAGAACGGCATCATGACGAACCTGCCAGTCGGCTTTGATCTGCGCAATCTGTTCTGGCGTTGGGTTTTCCAGCTCCGCCACTTCAGCCTGCCAGCTACCACCCAGCATAATATCGGTACCACGGCCCGCCATGTTGGTGGCGATGGTTACGGCAGCCGGATAACCCGCCTGCGCAACAATGTCCGCTTCTTTAGCGTGGAATTTGGCGTTCAGAACGTTGTGTTTGATACCCGCTTTAGTCAGCTCGTGAGAAACCACTTCGGATTTCTCGATGGAGATGGTCCCCACCAGAACCGGCTGGCCATTCGCAGTGCGGTCGCGAATATCTTCGATGATCGCCTGAATTTTTTCCGCTTCGGTCATGTACACCAGGTCCGGCATATCCTTACGGATCATCGGACGGTTGGTTGGAACAACCACGGTATCCAGCTTGTAGATGGAGCTGAATTCAAACGCTTCGGTATCAGCAGTACCGGTCATCCCTGCCAGCTTCTCGTACAGACGGAAGTAGTTCTGGAAGGTAATAGACGCCAGTGTCTGGTTTTCATTCTGAATATCCACACCTTCTTTGGCTTCCACAGCCTGGTGCAGACCGTCAGACCAGCGACGTCCCTGCATGGTACGGCCGGTGTGTTCATCGACAATGATCACTTCGCCGTCTTTAACGATGTAATCGACGTCGCGGGTGAACAGCGCGTGGGCGCGCAGTGCAGCGGTCACGTGGTGCATCAGCATGATGTTGCTCGGAGAGTACAGGGACTCGCCCTCTTCCATGATTCCTTCAGCTACCAGCAGCTCTTCAATTTTCACCAGACCACGTTCGGTCAGGTTCACCTGGCGCGCTTTTTCATCTACGGAGAAGTGGCCTTCACCCTGGAAGGTATCCGAGTCCTCTTTCTCCTGGCGCAGCAGGTGTGGAATGATTTTGTCGACCTTACGGTACATCTCGGAGCTGTCTTCAGCCGGGCCGGAGATGATCAGCGGGGTACGCGCTTCATCGATCAGGATGGAGTCAACCTCATCCACCAGCGCATAGTGCAGTTTACGCTGTACGCGCTCTTCCGGGCTGAACGCCATGTTGTCACGCAGGTAATCGAAGCCGTATTCGTTGTTGGTGCCGTAGGTGATGTCCGCGTTATACGCTTCGCGCTTGGCTGGCGCAGGCAGGCCGGACATGTTGATGCCGACGGTCATACCGAGGAATTCGAACAGTGGACGGTTGTTTTCGGCGTCACGCTGCGCCAGATAGTCGTTGACGGTAACGACGTGAACGCCTTTACCGGTCAGCGCGTTCAGGTAAGCCGGCAGCGTTGCGGTCAGGGTTTTACCTTCACCGGTACGCATTTCCGCGATGCAGCGCTCGTTGAGCACCATACCACCCAGCAGCTGGACGTCGAAGTGACGCATGCCGAATACGCGCTTACTCGCTTCGCGCACGACAGCAAACGCTTCCGGGATCAGGCTTTCTAAGGTTTCACCTTTTTCCAGACGAGCGCGGAATTCCGCCGTTTTCGCTTTCAGCTCGTCATCAGAGAGCTTCTCCATCGCCGGTTCCATACCGTTGATGACGGCAACAGCTTTGCGCATACGGCGCAGGGTACGATCGTTACGACTACCAAAAACTTTAGTTAACAATTTGATTAGCATAATAAATTCTCAAACGCCCCAGTGTGGGCAGATAAATTAAGGTATTGAAAAAGTTAATTTAGCTGAGGCGTTGCGGACCGGCGCGAATGCCGTGGGCCTGGCTAATCCAGGTTGAAACAGAGAATGAAGCAGGTGAAACAAACGCACGCTGCGTTGTCTGACGAACCATGACCGGCGGCTGGCTGTCCTGCGTAAGCAGCGCGTTGAGCGTGTCCAGCAGGGCAAGATGCTGAGCCTGCACCGGCAGCGCCTCTTCCGCAACAGGCATGGCCTGCGGTGCCATCGCGAAGGACAGATGGCGGATAACCGTGCGGATAGCGTGCTGGTGCCAGTAATCGACGGAGAAGTTTGGGCGGCGGTTGGCTTCAAGCCACGCGAGGTTAGTGAAGTTAACCCGCGAGTTGAGATCGTGTTTGGTGGTGGAGGTTTTTGCGGGCGTCGCCGCTTCGGCACTGTTGCTGAGCGCAGGCAAGCCGAAACTCGCCGCGACCATCCCTAATAAGAGATGCGGCCAGAAGTAACGTCTGCCAAATTGTCGCCAGCGCGTCAGTATTCCGCTCACCTGCTCCACCTAATAAGCCAGCCTTGCAGAGGCTGAGTTCAGTTATTCTTTTTAGCGCCCAGATAGTACCACTAAAGCCAATATACATCAGCAGGAATGAGGTGCCGCCGCGGGGAAAAACGGTCAAGAATTCAGCTAACGCACACATTTTCTGCGTGAGACAAACGAGAGATAACGCTGGGGCAAACGAAGAGGGATAAAAATAAAAACGACTGGTCTTCCTGGTCGGAGAGAGTACCAGGTTAACCAGTCGAGTTTTTTACGAAACGGGATAAACCGTTACGCCAGAACCATGCTTGGTGCTTTGAAAGCCAGCGGCAGTTCAGCTTCGTCTTCGAAGGTCACATATTCCCAGGCTTCCTGTTTTGCCAGGACGGCCTGCAACAGTTTGTTGTTCAGCGCATGTCCGGATTTGAACGCGGTAAATGCACCAATGATGTTGTGACCACACATGAACAGGTCGCCGATAGCATCCAGCATTTTGTGACGAACGAATTCATCTTCGAAACGCAGGCCGTCTTCGTTCAGTACGCGATAATCGTCAACAACGATGGCACAATCGAAGCTGCCGCCCAGGCACAGGCCGCGGGACTGCAGATATTCGATATCACGCATGAAGCCAAATGTACGGGCTCGGCTGATCTGACGCATAAATGCATCAGCAGAGAAGTTCATCGCATAGCGTTGAGTGCTGGAATCAATCGCCGGATGGTTAAAGTCGATGGTAAAGTCCAACGAGAAACCATTGTACGGTTTGAATTCAGCCCACTTGTCGCCATCTTCGACGCGAACGGTCTCTTTGATGCGTACAAATTTCTTCGCGCAGTTCAGTTCTTCGATGCCAGCATCCAGCAACAGATAGACGAACGGTGCAGCACTGCCATCCATAATCGGGATTTCTGGCGCATCGACTTCAACAATAATGTTGTCGATACCCAGACCCGCCAGGGCGGCGTTCAGGTGCTCTACGGTAGAAATCCGCACGTCATGCTCGTTCACCAGACAAGTACAGAGCATAGTATCACGCACAGATTTGGCATCGGCCGGAAAATCTACCGGTGGATTCAAGTCGGTGCGACGATAGATGACCCCGGTATTGGCCGGCGCAGGGCGTAACGTCAGCGTGACTTTCTTGCCGGTATGTAAACCGACACCAGTCGCCTGAACGATACGTTTAAGTGTCCTTTGTTTGATCATCGTATAATCTCGCCAAATTAACTATCCAACCGAGAGTGTATATCACTAACGGTGGGCCAGTTTAGCACAAAGAGCGCAAATCCCCAAATTCCAGCCAATTCTTAGTCAGCTTGCTTACGCAGGAACGCCGGGATATCCAGATAATCTGGCTCTTTCGCCGTTTGAGGCGTTGGGTCGTTCACCACTTTCGCGGCCGGTTTCTGCTCCTGAGTCAGAGGAGACATACCGTGCTGCTGGTAACGATCCATTACCGGTTGCTGAGTCTGCTTGTTAGTCACCAGAGTGATTTCTGGGCGCTTGTCCATACCGATACCGGTCGCAACAACGGTAACACGCAGCTCGTCGTTCATTTCAGGGTCAAGAGAAGTACCGATTACCACGGTAGCGTTGTCAGAGGCAAACGCACGGATAGTGTTACCCACGGTTTCGAACTCATCCAGACGCAGGTCAAAGCCAGCGGTAATGTTGACCAGCACGCCGCGCGCACCAGACAGATCGATATCTTCCAGCAGTGGAGAAGAGATAGCCATTTCAGCCGCTTCTTCTGCACGGTCTTCGCCGCTGGCCACGCCAGAGCCCATCATCGCGTAGCCCATTTCGGACATCACGGTACGAACGTCTGCAAAGTCAACGTTCATCAGGCCAGGACGGGTAATCAGTTCAGCGATACCCTGAACCGCGCCTTTCAGCACGTCGTTTGCTGCACCGAATGCGTCCAGCAGGGAAATACCGCGACCCAGAACTTTCAACAGTTTGTCGTTCGGGATGGTGATCAGCGAGTCCACATGCTTGGACAGCTCGGTGATACCCTGCTCCGCGAAGGCCATACGCTTCTTGCCTTCAAAGTTGAAAGGCTTGGTCACGACAGCAACGGTCAGGATACCTAAATCTTTTGCCACTTCAGCCACAACAGGTGCTGCGCCGGTACCGGTACCGCCACCCATGCCTGCTGCGATGAAGACCATGTCCGCACCTTCCAGTGCAGCGCGCAGCGCTTCACGATCTTCTTCAGCCGCATTACGCCCGACTTCCGGGTTAGCCCCTGCTCCCAGCCCTTTGGTGATACCACCGCCGATCTGGATAGTCTGGCCTACAGCCGTCTTACGCAGTGCCTGCGCATCGGTGTTAACTGCGAAGAATTCAACACCTTCAATGCGTTCACGCACCATATGCTCTACGGCGTTACCGCCGCCGCCACCGACGCCGATGACTTTAATCACCGCGTCGTTGGTCAGTTCCATAGGTTCAAACATAATTTCTCTCTCCGTTGTGCCTGTCGCCCGAGACCGCTAATTCTCTCCGGTCTCTTAAAAAAATTAAAACTCTTTTCGCAACCAGTTGTTCAGTCGTTTGACCCACGACCCCACTGAGACGCGTTTTTCCACTTCTGCTTCACCACTGAGATGAGATTCCTTCCCGTAGTGGAGCAGGCCCACAGCCGTTGAATAATACGGCTCCTGAGCATAATCCGTTAAACCGGTGATATTCAGCGGCGCACCAATACGCACCTGCGTATGGAATACGCGCTGAGCGCAGGCCGCAAGACCTTCAATTTGCGCTGCACCGCCGGTTAATACAATCCCCGCCGCAAGATGATGTTTAACGCCCTGCTGACGAAGCTGTTCCTGTAACTGTAAAATCTCTTCGTTGACCAGGTTGAGCAGCTCGGTATAGCGCGGCTCAATGACCTCTGCCAACGTCTGGCGCTGCAGGCTACGCGGTGGACGACCACCGACGCTCGGCACTTCAACGCTCTCATCTTTGCCAACGATAGACCCCAGCGCACAGCCGTGGCGCACTTTAATCGCTTCTGCATCGCTCGGCGGCGTACCAAAAGCGTAAGCAATATCGCTGGTTACAACGTTCCCGGCATAAGGGATCACTTTCGTGTGGCGCAACGCACCGCCGGTATACACGGCGATATCCATTGTACCACCACCAATATCGACCACACAGACACCCAGTTCACGTTCATCTTCGGTCAGTACGGAATAACTTGCCGCCAGACCGGCGAAAATAAGTTGGTCAACTTTCAGGCCACAACGTTCAACGGCTTTTACAATGTTCTTCGCCATATCGTTGTGACATGTGATCAGGTGCACTTTTGCCTGCATACGCACGCCAGAAAGACCGACCGGGTTCTTGATCCCTTCCTGGTAGTCAATCGCATATTCCTGCGGAATGACATGCAGCACGCGATGCTCGTCGCGGACACGCACGGATTTCGCCGTGTGCACGACGTTTTCAACGTCTTCCTGCGTCACTTCTTCTTCGGAAATCGGCACCATACCGATTTCGTTCTGGCAGCTAATATGCTTACCAGAAAGGGCCAGATAGACAGAAGAAATCTGGCAATCTGCCATCAGTTCAGCCTGATCGATGGCGCGCTGAACGCATTTCACCACCGATTCAAGATCGTTTACCCCACCTTTATCCATACCACGGGACGGGCAACTGCCTACGCCAATGATATTGACCATACCGTCGGGCAGAACTTCCCCTACTAAAGCGGCAACCTTCGCGGTGCCAATCTCCAGTCCAACTACCAGTTTTCTGTCCGTCGCCTTGATCATTGTTGTTCTGCCTGTACCTGTGCCTGATTCTGTTGCTGATTAGGTTCCTCGACCGGAGCCGGTACCCAACCGACTGCTGCGCCTGAGTCATAGCGCAAATCAACGTAGCTTATCCGTTTGCCGTCAGTCTGTGCCTGCTGCTGTAAAACCGGGTAAAGTTCGACAAAACGCGCCAGACGCTTCATTGTGTCGCCGCGTCCCAGGTTGAGCTTAATGCCGTTTGTTAACGTCAGCTGCCAGGACCGGCGCGCCGTCATGGCTGCATCTTTTAACGTAAACCTGTCCTTCGCCAGCACCTGACCCATTTCGCGAAAACCCTGTAATACTTCGTTTTCGCTACCTTCCGGGCCATACAACATCGGTAAATTTTGCTTGTTGACACGATCGGCCGGGACGCTGAAGGAATTTCCGTCTGCGTCAACCATGTGCTGATCATTCCAACGCGCAATGGGCACATATTCAACCAGATGAATCTTCAATTCATCAGGCCATTGCTTTCTTACGCTCGCCTGTTTTATCCATGGCAGACGTTCTATCTGGCTCTGAATAATATTGACGTCCTGCGTCATAAAGGTGCCAGGTGAGCCCAGCGCCAGTATTGACTGGCGAATATCGTCGTTACGCGTGTAGTGACGCTCACCGGTGACCACCAGCTTAGAAAGCGGTAACCGCTGCGCATCTTCCATCCAGCCCAGGACCATCCAGCCGCTGATAAACACGGTGCACAGCACCCCGAGCAGGAAAATGATGCCTGCAAGACGCGTTCCATTACTGCGGCGTGAAGAGGCGTATTCGTCCTCGTCATCGCGGTTGCGCGTGTTCAATGCAGCCTGAGACATATCAGCCCGCCTGGTCCAGAATGCGTACGACTAACTGCGAGAAGCTCATCCCCGCCTGACGCGCAGCCATCGGCACAAGGCTGTGGCTGGTCATTCCCGGAGAGGTATTCGCTTCCAGCAGATAAAATTGTCCATCGCTGTCCTGCATCACGTCGATGCGTCCCCAGCCACGGCAACCCAGAACATGCCAGGCTTTAAGCACCAGGGACTGTAAATCGGCTTCACGCTCAGCTTCAAGACCACAAGGGCAGAAATATTGCGTCTCATCAGAGAGATACTTCGCCTCATAATCATAGAAGGTTCCGGCCGGTTGGATACGGATTGACGGTAAAATTTCTTCGCCAAGCATCGCGACGGTAAATTCCGGCCCGCTGAGCCATTTTTCAATCAGAACTTCTTCATCATGTTGAAATGCCAGTGCTAAAGCGGACGAAAGATCTTCAGCTTTGTCGACTTTGGACATTCCCACGCTGGAGCCTTCCCGGCTGGGCTTTACAATAACCGGTAAGCCCAGGTCAGCAATGCGTGTATTAACGCTATCCGGCAGGCCCAATTCAAATTCGCGACGCGTCAGCGCTACCCATGGCGCAACGGGTAACCCCGCGCCCTGCCACAGAAGCTTGCTGCGCAGTTTGTCCATAGAGATAGCGGAGGCCATCACGCCGCTGCCGGTGTAAGGCATGCCGATCAAATCCAGAAGCCCCTGCAGGGTGCCGTCTTCGCCGCCGCGACCATGCAAAGCGATAAAGACTTTATCGAAACCCATGGCTTTTAATTGCGTCACGTCGACCTCTTTTGGGTCGACCAGGTGCGCATTGACGCCACCTTCACGCAGGCCCGCCAGCACAGCAGCGCCGGAATTCAGGGAAACCTCGCGCTCGGCGGAGGTACCGCCGGACAGGACAGCAATCTTATCAGCCATGATGCTCATCCTCCTGTGTTTGCGGCTTCAGTTTGATTTCAGCTAAGGTACGGGCGATTTTGCCGATATTTCCCGCGCCCTGAATCAGAATCAAATCGTTACCCGTCAGGACCGGTGCCAGAATTTCCGCCACCTGTGCAGGGTCAGAAACCAGAATAGGGTCAACTTTACCGCGTCCACGGATGGTACGACACAGGGAACGGCTGTCAGCACCCGGAATCGGCGTCTCGCCTGCGGCGTACACGTCCAGCATTAACAGGGTGTCTACCTGTGACAGGACGCTGGCGAAATCGTCATACAGATCGCGCGTACGCGTGAAGCGGTGCGGCTGGAAGATCATCACCAGATTTTTGTCAGGCCAGCCTGCACGCGCGGCTTTAATGGTGGCGTCCACTTCGGTCGGATGGTGGCCGTAGTCGTCCACCAGCATCGCTGTGCCGGCTTTACCGTTCACGGCGTCCAGCGGGAATTCACCGAGGAAGTCGAAACGACGGCCGGTGCCCTGGAAGCTTTCCAGCGCGCGCAGAATGGCATCATCATCAATGCCTTCTTCCGTCGCAACGGCCACAGCTGCTGCGGCATTGAGGGCGTTATGGCGACCTGGCGCATTCAGCGTGACGTGCAGCAGTTCTTTGTCCTGACGCGCCAGCGTGAAATGCCCCTGCGCACCAATCTGTTTGTACTCTTCCACGCGGACGTCAGCGTCTTCGCTGAAGCCGTAAGTAGTGATTTGACGACCCACGCGCGGCAGCAGCTCGCGGATCACCGGATCGTCAACGCACATCACCGCGCGTCCATAGAACGGCAGGTTGTGCAGGAAGTTGATGAAGGTCTGCTTTAAGTTCTCGAAGTCGCCCTGGTAGGTATCCATATGGTCAGCTTCGATGTTAGTGACAATCGCCACCATCGGCTGCAGGTGCAGGAACGACGCGTCGCTCTCATCCGCTTCGGCAATCAGGTAACGGCTGTGCCCCAGACGCGCATGTACGCCCGCTGCTTTGACCAGACCGCCGTTGACGAACGTCGGGTCGAGACCCGCTTCCGCATAAATACTGGAGACCATCGCCGTGGTCGTGGTTTTACCGTGGGTCCCGGCAATGGCGATGCCGTGACGGAAACGCATCAGTTCCGCCAGCATTTCTGCACGGCGGATCACCGGAATGCGCGCTTCATGCGCGGCAACGATTTCCGGGTTGTCAGAGGAGATAGCGCTCGAGACCACCACCACGCTCGCATCGCGCACGTTTTCCGGGCGATGGTTGAAATAGATAGTCGCCCCAAGCGACGCCAGCTGCTGCGTTACAGGGTTTGGCGCCAGGTCAGACCCGCTGATCTGATAGCCTTCGTTAGCTAACACTTCGGCAATACCGCCCATGCCAGCACCACCGATGCCAACAAAGTGAATGTGCCGGACGCGACGCATCTCGGGCACGATTGAACGCAGTTTTGCCAGTTGTTGTGTATTCATTCTCTAAACGCCATCGACTACTTAAAATTCGTGCAGCGCAACACGCGCTGCGAGGGTTAAGCCTGGGCTGCCAGGCTCACTTCTTTTGCCACCCGTTCCGTCGCATCAGGGATAGCGGCCGCGCGCGCGCGTTGCGCCATCTCCAGCAGTGCGTCTCTGTTCCAGCCCGCCAGGGTGGTGGCGACCGCGTCGGCGGTAAATTGTGGCTGTTCAAAAATCTTCGCGGCACCGGCTTTCTCAAGCGGCAGCGCATTCCAGTACTGCTGTCTGTCTTTGTGCTGGAACGGCACAAACAGGGCCGGCAGACCCGCGGCGGCGATCTCGCTCACCGTCAGCGCGCCTGAACGACAGACCACGACATCGGCCCAGGCATACGCTGCCGCCATGTCGTCGATAAATTCTGTGACTTTATGCTGCGGCTGGCCTTCGTCTGCGTAAGCTTGCTCAACGGTCTGCTGAGCGCCTTTTCCGCTCTGGTGCCAGATGGTCACGGTATCCCCCAGCTTTGCGGCAACCTGCGGCATCGTCTGGTTTAGAATGCGTGCGCCCTGAGAGCCGCCGACGACCAGTACACGAACCGGCCCTTCACGGCCCGTCAGGCGAGCATCCGGCAGCGGCAGCGCCAGCACGTCCACACGCACCGGGTTACCCACCACGTCCGCTTTCGGGAACGCGCCGGGAAACGCCTGCATAACTTTGGTAGCGATTTTCGCCAGCCACTTGTTGGTCAGTCCGGCAATACCGTTCTGTTCATGCAGCACAACGGGAATGCCTAACGACCACGCCGCCAGCCCGCCAGGACCCGAGACATAGCCGCCCATGCCCAGCACCACATCTGGCTTAAAGCGCTTCATGATGGTGCGCGCCTGACGCCAGGCGTTAAAAATACGCACCGGTGCCAGCAGCATTGCCTTGAGGCCCTTGCCCCGAAGGCCGGAAATACGAATAAAGTCGATCTCAATACCGTGCTTCGGTACCAGATCGGCTTCCATGCGGTCTGCGGTTCCCAGCCAGCGTACCTGCCAGCCCTGATCCATTAAATGGTGCGCAACCGCCAGTCCCGGGAACACGTGTCCACCGGTACCGCCTGCCATCACCATTAACCGCTTCGGTTGATTCATCGTGAACCTCGTGTAAACGCCTGGGCTTTTTCCAGACGCGTTTCATAATCTATGCGCAACAAAAACATGATGGCCGTCGACATAATCAACAGACTGGAACCACCATAACTGATCAACGGCAGCGTCAGACCTTTGGTCGGCAGCATACCCGCTGCGGCCCCGACGTTAACCAATGCCTGGAAGCTAAACCAGATACCAATTGAACAGGCTAAGAATCCTGAGAAGCGGTGATCGATCTCCAGCGCTTTCCGCCCGATGGACATGGCACGGAAAGCGACGAAGAATACCATTAATAGCGCTAATACCACACCGATATAACCCAGTTCTTCCGCAATAATGGAGAAGATGAAGTCAGTATGCGCTTCCGGTAAATACTCCAGTTTCTGTACCGAGTTACCCAGCCCCTGCCCCCAGACTTCACCGCGACCAAAGGCCATCAGCGACTGCGTCAGCTGATAACCGCTACCGAACGGATCTTCCCACGGGTTCCAGAACGAGGTCACACGGCGAATACGGTAAGGCTCGGCGAGGATCAGCAGCACAACCGCTGAAATCCCCATCCCGATGATGGCGATGAACTGCCACAGCTTCGCGCCCGCCAGGAACAGCATCGCCAGAGTGGTAACGAACAGCACGACAACGGTACCGAGGTCAGGCTGCGCCAGCAGTAATACCGCCAGCACCAGAATCACGCCCATCGGTTTCAAGAAGCCGCGCAGGTTGTTACGCACTTCATCTACCTTACGCACCAGGTAGTTAGCGAGGTAGCAGAACAGGGAGAGCTTAGTAAATTCCGCAGGCTGAATGCGCAGCGGGCCAAAGGCGATCCAGCGTGATGCGCCGTTAACAGAGCTCCCCACCACCAGTACGATCAGCAGCATAATAATCGAGGCGATCAGCATCGCCGTGCTGTGCCGCTGCCAGAACTCCATCGGCAGACGCAAGGTCACCAGCGCCAGGCAGAACGCCAGGATGATGTAAAGACCATCACGCTTGGCAAACAGGAAAGGATCGTTCGCCAGACGCTGCCCGACGGGCATTGAGGCTGACGTCACCATAATAAAGCCGACCGCCGCCAGCCCCATCGTGAGCCAGAACAGCGTGCGATCGTACATGACCAGGCTGTCGTTATCTTTTTGACGAGAGCCCATCACCCAGCCTTTAAGCGCCGCAAACACCCATGCCAGGATCCCAAATCCTGGCAGGCGCGGCATTTTCAGGCGAGGGAGAGATAAACGCATCAGCCTAACTCCTTCGCCAGGCGGGTAAAGACATCACCACGCTGTTCGAAATTCTTGAATTGATCGAGGCTGGCACAGGCCGGAGAGAGCAGCACCATATCGCCTGGCTTCACGCGAGGGGCAATCAGCCGCATTGCCTGTTCCATGGTTTCGGTTTGCTCGGCAACCTCAGGGCGCAGTTCAGCCAGCTCGCTGCCGTCACGGCCGAAGCAGTACAGGCGGATGTTATCTCCGGCGAGATACGGCTTTAGGGAGGAGAAATCAGCTGATTTACCGTCGCCGCCCAGCAGTAAATGCAGGGTGCCGTCAACGTGCAGACCATTGAGCGCGGCCTCGGTGCTGCCCACGTTGGTGGCTTTGGAGTCGTTGATCCAGCGCACGCCGTTGTGCTCCAGCGCCAGCTGGAAACGGTGCGCCAGACCAGAAAACGTGGTTAACGCTTTCAGGCTGGAGGAGCGCGGCAGCCCTACTGCATCCGCCAGCGCCAGCGCCGCCAGGGCATTGGTATAGTTGTGCTGACCTGAGAGCTTCATCTCTTTCACGTTCAGCACTTTCTCACCCTTCACGCGCAGCCAGGTTTCGCCCAGCTGACGGTTCAGGTGGTAATCGCCCATCGTGATACCGAAGCTAATACAGCGATCGTCTGCGCCACGCACCGGCATGGTTAGCGCGTCATCGGCGTTAACAACGCAGACTTTGGCATTTTCATAAACGCGGAGCTTGGCGGCACGGTACTGCTGAAGACCAAATGGATACCTGTCCATATGATCTTCAGTCACGTTGAGGATCGTCGCAGCCGCAGCATGCAGGCTGGAGGTGGTTTCCAGCTGGAAGCTGGAAAGCTCGAGAACATACAGCTCGCAGCCTTTGTCCAGCAGCATCAGAGCGGGTAAACCAATGTTACCGCCAACGCCGACGTTCATTCCCGCCGCTTTCGCCATTTCACCCACCAGGGTGGTGACGGTGCTTTTACCGTTAGAACCGGTAATGGCGATAACGGGCGCCTGCGCTTCGCGGCAGAACAGCTCGATATCGCCGACAATCTCAACGCCCGCATCCGCGGCAGCGCTCAGCGAAGGATGCGCCAGCGCCATACCTGGGCTGGCGACAATCAGATCGGCTGCCAGCAGCCAGTCATCATTCAGACCACCAAGGTGGCGTTCAACCTGTTCCGGCAGTTTGTCCAGACCCGGCGGAGAGACACGCGTATCCATCACGCGTGGCGTCACGCCGCGTGCGAGGAAAAAGTCCACGCAGGAGAGCCCCGTGAGGCCCAACCCGATGATAACGACTTTTTTGCCCTGGTAATCTGCCATGATTAACGTACCTTCAGCGTTGCCAGGCCAATCAGCACCAGCATCAGCGAAATAATCCAGAAGCGCACAATCACGCGCGGCTCCGGCCAGCCTTTCAGTTCATAATGGTGGTGGATCGGCGCCATACGGAAGATGCGCTGACCGCGCAGCTTGAAGGAACCGACCTGCAAAATCACCGACAGGGTTTCAACCACAAACACGCCGCCCATGATCACCAGCAGGAACTCCTGACGCAGCAGTACGGCGATAATGCCGAGCGCACCGCCCAAAGCCAGAGAACCGACGTCACCCATAAAGACCTGCGCCGGGTAGGTGTTGAACCACAGGAAGCCCAGCCCCGCACCGACGATCGCCGTACAGACGATCACCAGCTCACCCGCGTGGCGCAGATAAGGGATGTGCAGATAATTTGCAAAGTTCATGTTACCGGTCGCCCACGCCACCAGCGCAAAACCGGCGGCCACAAAGACGGTTGGCATAATAGCCAGACCATCCAGACCGTCGGTCAGGTTAACGGCGTTGCCGGTACCAACAATCACAAAGTAGGCCAGCAGGATGTAGAACAGCCCCAGCTGCGGCATCACGTCCTTAAAGAACGGCACGACCAGCTCGGTAGCTGGCGTGTCTTTGCCTGCCAGATACAGCGCGAAAGCAACGCCCAGCGCGATCACCGACATCCAGAAATATTTCCAGCGCGCGATCAGGCCTTTGGTATCTTTGCGAACGACTTTGCGGTAATCATCAACAAAACCGATGATCCCGTAACCCACCAGCACCGTCAGAACGCACCAGACGTACGGGTTGGAGGGATACGCCCACAGCAGCACGGAAACGACGATGGCGGTCAGGATCATGATCCCGCCCATGGTCGGCGTGCCGCGCTTGCTGAAGTGCGATTCCGGACCGTCGTTACGCACAACCTGGCCGAAAGAGAGTTTTTGCAGACGGGCAATCATGCGCGGGCCCATCCACAACGAGATGAACAGCGCAGTCAGCAGGCTGACGATGGCGCGAAACGTCAGATACGAAAAGACGTTAAAGCCTGAATAATATTTGACCAAATGTTCGGCCAGCCAAACTAACATGTCCCGTTCTCCTGTAATGCGTGCACAACCTCTTCCATGGCGGCACTACGTGAACCTTTCACTAACACAGTCACAATTTGTTTTTCTGTAATCAACGCCTTAAGGCGCGCTATCAACGCGGTTTTGTCAGCAAAATGCTCGCCAACGCCGCTGGCATGGCTAATCGCCTGGCTCAGTTTTCCTGTGCTCAGCACGCAGTCCAGCCCCGCCGCTTTCGCCGCTTCACCGACCTGGGTATGGCAGGCTTCGCTTTCGTCGCCCAGCTCTGCCATATCGCCCACCACCATGATGCGGTAGCCCGGCATTTCAGATAACACCTGCACCGCCGCCGTCATTGAGCCAACGTTCGCGTTGTAGGAGTCATCTAGCAGCAGCTTATTTTCCGAAAGCTGAATCGGGAACAGACGCCCCGGCACGGCTTTCAGGTTCGCCAGCCCGGTTTTAATCGCTTCATGCGACGCGCCAACCGCCGTCGACAACGCCGCCGCCGCAAGCGCATTGGCGATGTTATGGCGACCCGGCAGCGGCAGCAGCACATCAACGCCACCCGTTGGGGTGGTGAGGGTGAACTCCGTGCCGTGCGACGTCACGTGGATATTGGTCGCGGTAAAATCACTGTTGGCCGCATTCGGCGAGAAGCGCCAGGTTTTACGCGAACCAATGATGCTTTGCCAGTTCAGCCAGTCGTTGTTGTCGGCGTTCAGGATGGCGATACCGTCATCCGGCAGGCCGGTGTAAATCTCACCTTTGGCTTTCGCTACGCCTTCCAGCGAGCCAAAACCTTCCAGATGCGCCGCCGCGAGGTTATTCACCAGCGCGGCTTCCGGGCGAGTCAGGCTCACGGTCCAGGCGATTTCGCCCTGGTGGTTCGCCCCTAACTCGATCACCGCAAATTCGTGTTCTTTAGTCAGACGGAGTAATGTCATCGGCACGCCGATGTCATTATTGAGGTTGCCCGCGGTATAAAGCGTATTCCCGCACTGGCTGAGGATCGCCGCCGTCATCTCTTTCACCGACGTCTTGCCTGATGAACCGGTCAAGGCGACAACGCGAGTAGGGACCTGCTGACGAACCCAGGCGGCCAGCTCACCGAACGCGAGACGCGTATCTTTCACCACAATTTGTGGCAGATCGATATCGAGCCTGCGGCTGACGAGCAGCGCACCAGCGCCGTTCTCTTTGGCCTGTTCCGCAAAATCATGCGCGTCAAAACGCTCGCCTTTCAGCGCCACAAACAGACAGCCTGCGGTGATTTTGCGGGTGTCCGTCGTTACGGCATCAATGGTCAGGTCTTGCCCGTGGAGGTCGCCCTGCAGAATAGCAGCGGCCTGGCTTAACGTGATGCTAATCATGCCACGACTCCCAGCAGGCGTGCTGCCGTTACGCGGTCCGAGTAGTCCAGACGGCGATTGCCAACGATCTGATAATCTTCATGGCCTTTGCCCGCCAGCAGGACAACATCATTCTCCTGCGCCTGCATGATGGTGTTGGTCACGGCTTCCGCACGCCCTTCCACCACGCGAGCGCGGCCCGCGTCCAGCATGCCCGCCAGAATGTCATTAATGATGGCGCGCGGCTCTTCGGTACGCGGGTTGTCATCGGTCACAACCGGAATATCTGCGAACTGCTCGGCAATAGCCCCCATCAGCGGGCGTTTGCCTTTATCACGATCGCCGCCGCAGCCAAACACGCACCAGAGCTTCCCTGTGCAGTGCAGGCGCGCCGCCTCCAGCGCTTTTTCCAGCGCATCAGGCGTATGGGCATAATCCACCACGACGGTCGGTTTGCCCGGCGCGCTAAACACTTCCATACGGCCACAAACCGGCTGCAGACGCGCTGAGGTTTTCAGCAGTTCAGCCATCGGATAACCCAGCGCCAGCAGCGTTGCCAGCGCCAGCAGCAGGTTGCTGACGTTAAACGCCCCCATCAGGCGGCTTTCAATTTCACCTTCCCCCCAGGAAGAGGCAAAGCGGATTGTCGCCCCGCTGTCGTGATAATTCACCTCAACCGCCTTCAGCCAGCGGCCGTGGCAGTTCGGATTGATATGGTCTTCCATCGACACCGCAACCGCATCCGGCAGCTTCGCCAGCCAGCGGCGGCCCACTTCGTCGTCGGCGTTGATGATAGCTTGTCCGTAATGGTGAGTAGAGAACAGCAGCCATTTCGCGGCTTCGTAATGCTCCATATCACCGTGATAATCAAGATGATCGCGGCTCAGGTTGGTAAACACGGAAGCAGCAAATTTCAGCGCCGCGACGCGGTGCTGAACCAGACCGTGCGAAGAGACTTCCATCGCAGCGAAGGTTGCCCCCTGCCCTGCCAGACCGGCAAGCACATGCTGTACGTCTACCGCCGAGCCGGTAGTGTTTTCCGTCGGGCTCACTTTGCCCAGCAGGCCGTTACCCACGGTACCCATCACCGCACCGGTTTCACCCAGCAGCTGGGCCCACTGCGCCATCAGCTGCGTGGTAGTGGTTTTACCGTTGGTACCCGTGACGCCAACCAGGCGCAGCTGGTCGGAAGGTTCGTGATAAAAACGTCCTGCCAGCGCGGAAAGACGCTCGTTTAACTGGCTGAGATAGATGACCGGCACCCCGTGCATTTCACGGATCTCACCGTCGGTTGCCTCATCTTTGGCCTCAGCAATAATGGCAGCCACACCTTGCGCAATCGCCTGCGGGATATAACGACGCCCGTCCGCCTGATGACCGACCACCGCCACAAAAAGATCGCCAGAAGCAGCCACGCGGCTGTCCAGTACCATCTCTCGCAGTGCTCGCTCCGGTGCATTTGGCACCCACGGAGCGAGAAGGTCGCGCAAATTACGATCTGCCACCTGTACCCTCGCCTTGATTAATTACAAATTCACTTTTTTCGCCCGTCGCCAGCGCATCCGGTTCGATGTTCATGGTGCGTAACACGCCGCCCATGATAGCCCCGAACACAGGCGCGGAGACGGCGCCGCCGTAGTATTTACCCGCCTGTGGATCGTTTATCAC
Organism: Enterobacter sp. CGMCC 5087; assembly: GCF_003144775.1. Classification (NCBI taxonomy): domain Bacteria; kingdom Pseudomonadati; phylum Pseudomonadota; class Gammaproteobacteria; order Enterobacterales; family Enterobacteriaceae; genus Enterobacter; species Enterobacter sp. CGMCC 5087. The sequence goes on from NZ_QFXN01000152.1 coordinate 76,583, forward strand.
GACCACCAGCGCAAAACGCGGATTGCTTGCAGGCGCAACGCCTGCGGTATAGGCAATGTATTTGTTGATATAGCGGCCGTCCGGCCCTACTTTTTTCGCCGTACCGGTCTTGATAGCGATGCGATAACCTTTGATTGCCGCCTTCACGCCGCCGCCGCCGGGCAGCGCTACGCTTTCCATCATATGAACAACAGTACGGACAGTTGATTCCGGGAAGATACGCTCGCCGGGAACCGGTGGATCAACTTTGGTAATCGACAGCGGACGATAAACGCCATAGCTGCCGATCGTTGCGTAGACTCGCGCTAACTGTAACGGTGTCACCATTAGCCCGTAGCCGAAAGAGAAGGTGGCCCTCTCTATGTCAGACCACCGTTGTTTTTGAGGATATAAGCCACTGCGTTCTCCGACCAACCCCAAATTGGTCGCCTTTCCAAGTCCAAAACGAGAGTAAGTCTCTACTAACGCTGAGGACGGCATCGCTAACGCCAGCTTTGAAACACCGACGTTACTCGACTTCTGTAATACCCCGGTCAGGGTCAATTCGCTGTAGCGCGCCACGTCTTTGATTTCGTGGCCGTTAATTCGGTATGGAATGGTATTCAGTACGGTGTTTTCATTGACGATACCGCGCTGAAGTGCAGTCATGACCACCATCGGCTTAACGGTCGAACCCGGTTCGAATACGTCGGTGATGGTACGGTTACGCATAACATCCTTCTGCGTACCGGTGAGATTGTTAGGGTTGTAGGAAGGGCTATTGGCCATCGCCAGCACTTCACCCGTGTTGACGTCGACTAACACGGCACTGCCCGATTCCGCTTTGTTGAAGGCCACGGCGTTGTTCAGCTCGCGGTAAACCAGCGCCTGTAGCCGCTCATCGATACTCAGCGCAAGGTTGTGTGCGGCCTGGCTGTCCGTAGAGGAAATATCCTCGATCACGCGACCGTAGCGGTCTTTACGCACAATGCGTTCGCCCGGCTGGCCGGTTAGCCATTTATCAAAGCTTTTTTCGACGCCTTCAATCCCCTGGCTATCTACGTTAGTAAAGCCAATGAGGTGAGCAGTCACTTCGCCGGAAGGATAGTAACGACGAGATTCTTCACGCAGATGGATCCCCGGCAGCTTCAATTTTTTGATGTAGTCCGCCATGTCAGGGTTCACCTGACGTGCCAGATAGATAAACCGCCCTCGCGGGTTGGTATTCACGCGTGAAGCTAACTGGTCCAGCGGCATCTTCAGCGCATCCGCAAGGGCCTTCCAGCGGTTATCAAGCGTGATCCCGCCAGCATCATGCAGTTCTTTAGGATCGGCCCAGATCGCCTTCACCGGCACGCTCACCGCCAGCGGACGACCCGAACGGTCGGTGATCATCCCGCGGGATGTCGACACTTCCTGGACGCGCAGGGAGCGCATGTCGCCCTGGCGCACCAGCATGTCAGGAGCGACGATTTGCAGCCAGGCCACGCGTCCCAGCAGAAAACCCAGAGCGAGTAAAATGCAGCCGCAAAGCAACGCAAAACGCCAACTGACAAAGTTGGCCTGTTCTTCCTGACGTTTTGGTTTTAGCGTTTTTGCCGCTGCTTTCATGCGTCGCGTTTTCCCTTATTTTTGTACTACGATATTTTCCTGCGAAGGATCAACATGCTGCAGTTGCAGCTTTTCCGTTGCGATCCGTTCAACCCGGCTGTGATCGCCGAGCGCGTTTTCTTCAAGGATCAGATTTCGCCATTCAATATCCAGCGCATCGCGTTCCAGTACCATCTGCTCGCGTTGCGCAGTCAATAAACGTGTATGGTGGGCGGTGGTCACCACCGTAACTGCCGTGACAATGATGCAAATGAACAGACAGAGTGGCAGTTTCCCAAACCGCAAAAGATCGTCGCCGATCACGCCAGGCAAGGCATGGCGCTCGTTGCTTCCTAACGAATCCTTAACTTTGCTTAGGGTCTCTGTCACTCTGCCGATCATGCGTTCGTCCTCTCTGCAACACGCAGCACTGAACTACGGGCGCGTGGATTCTCTGCCACTTCTTCTTCGCCCGGCATCAACTTGCCTAATGCTCGCAACTGACGGCCACCCAGCTTCCTGAGTTGTTCTTCCGTCATCGGCAGCCCCGCAGGCACCTGTGGACCGCGGCTTTGTTCACGCATAAAGCGTTTCACAATACGGTCTTCCAGCGAATGGAAGCTGATGATGGATAACCGCCCACCCGGGGCCAGCACGTCGAGCGAGCTTTTTAGCGCCAGCTCTATTTCCTCCAGTTCACTGTTTACCCAGATGCGAACCGCCTGGAAGGTACGGGTCGCGGGATGTTTGTGCTTATCCTTCACCGGTGTCGCCGCCGCGATCACCTCAGCCAACTCTTTGGTGCGGGTCATTGGCTCAATGCGATTGCGCTCAACAATGGCGCGCGCAATACGTTTGCCAAAGCGCTCTTCGCCAAACGTTTTGATGACCCATGCAATGTCTGCTTCGTCAGCGGTCTGTAACCACTCAGCGGCAGACTGACCGCGCGTCGGGTCCATCCGCATGTCCAGCGGACCATCACGCATAAAGGAGAAACCACGTTCAGCATCATCAAGTTGGGGTGAAGAGACGCCAAGATCGAGAAGAATCCCGTCGATCTTGCCCGTCAGGCCGCGCTCGGCAACATATTCCGCGAGCGCAGAGAAAGGTCCATGCACGATGGAAAAGCGTGGATCATTGATGGTCTGTGCAACGGCAATTGCCTGCGGATCGCGATCGATTGCCAGCAGACGTCCTTCCTCTCCAAGCTGGGAGAGAATCAAACGCGAGTGACCACCGCGACCAAACGTGCCATCAATGTAGATGCCATCCGGACGAATATTCAGACCGTTAACGGCCTCGTCCAGTAACACCGTTTTATGTTTATAATTTTCCATCATATTTATAGAGACAAGTCCTGCAGCCGTTCCGATAATGTCGCGGAATCAGACTGCTCAGCGTCGATATCTTCCTTGACCTGTTGATACCAGGTCGTTTCATCCCACAGTTCAAACTTGTTGAACTGCCCGACCAGCATCACTTCTTTGGTCAGACCGGCATGTTGCCGCAACACAGGCGCAATCAGTAATCGCCCTGCGTTATCCATCTGACATTCACTGGCATGTCCCAATAAAAGCCGCTGCACGCGGCGTTCCTGCGGGTTCATGCTCGACAGTCGCGACAGCTTTTGCTCAATAATTTCCCATTCAGGCAAGGGGTAAAGCAGCAGGCAGGGGGAGTTAATGTCAATGGTGCAAACCATTTGACCCGCAGCGTTCTCAATCAGCTGGTCGCGGTATCGGGTTGGCACCGATAAACGCCCTTTGCTGTCGAGATTGACTAACGTAGCTCCACGGAACATGCCAGTCTCACCCCTCCTCACCACTTTAACCCACAAATTCCCACCTAAAGGAGTTTACGGAGCGAGGGAAAAGCTTGTCAAGCCAGGACTCTCCCTATAAGGACCCGAAAGCCCTCTATTTACAGAGATAAACAGTCCTGGTTAATAACTGCACAACTGGCGAGGCAAAATTAACGTTATGAATATTTGTAAGAAAAAAACCGAATATGCACACTAGCGTTAAAGCTCACTCAATATCATCGCAGATAAATATAAAGTGTCAGTTTGCGACGCGGGCAGCATTTTATGACAGATTCTCAGGGGATAACAGCGCCAGATTCACTCGGGCACCCGGTAAGCGCGGCGGTTGGCACGTGAGCTGACAAAGGAGGAAGAAAAACGTCTGAATATTCATCGGCCGAAGAGGGTTTGTAACAAATTAATACAAAGATGGCTGTTTAAAATCGCCCGGACGTTCTTTAAAGGGCCAATTTAAAAGCAGGAATGAATTAAGAAAATAGGCGATTAGGATTTCTCAAGAATTATCCTAATTTCTCTCCGGGAATTATGCGCACGAATTATCGCAACAAAATGGGGCAGATTTCGCCGCCCCAGTCATTTCATTTTTGGCGGCTTAAAATTCCGCGATGGTAGAGATTACGTTTGATCCGCGTCAGGCCCGGCTTCGGTTTGCGCGGCTCATCCAGGCTTGCCAGCACAATCTCCAGCACGCGTTCAGCCACATCGCGGTGACGCTGTGCTACCGCCAGCACCGGGCACTGGAGGAAGTCGAGCAGTTCGTTATCCCCGAACGTGGCAATCGCCAGATCGGAGGGCAGTTTACCTTCACGGCGTAAGGTCACATCCATGACGCCCTGCAACAGCGCAAACGAGGTGGTGAACAGCGCCTGAGGCATTGGGTGCGTTTCCAGCCATTTTTCGAACAGTTGTGCCGCGGCTTCACGCTCGTAGCTATTGGCATAGAGGTAGTGGACCTCGCGCGGATCGTCTTTCCAGGCGGTTCTGAATCCCTGTTCGCGCAGGAAGCTCACAGAAAGCTCGGGCAACGCGCCAAGATACAGCACTGTCTCAGCGGGGAAAGTTCTCAGCTCTGCGGCCAGCATTTCTGCATCATCCTGATCCGCACCCACGACGCTGGTGAAATGCTCGCGATCGAGCGCGCGATCCAGCGCAACGATTGGGAACGGGTCGTTCGCCCAGCGCTGGTAGAACGGATGCTCTGGCGGCAAGGAGGTCGACACGATGATTGCATCCACCTGGCGCTGGAGCAGATGCTCAATGCAGCGCATCTCGTTGTCGGGCTGGTCTTCCGAGCAGGCAATCAGCAGTTGATAGCCGCGCTGGCGCGCCTGACGTTCAAGATAGTTGGCGATACGGGTATAACTGGTGTTTTCCAGGTCAGGGATCACCAGACCAATAGAGCGGGTACGCCCGGCACGCAGACCGGCTGCGACAGCATTCGGATGGTAGTTATGCTCACGAACCACCGCCATAACTTTTTCAACGGTCTTGTCGCTGACACGGTACTGCTTTGCTTTACCGTTAATCACATAGCTGGCCGTTGTTCGTGACACGCCGGCTAGCCGGGCGATTTCATCCAGTTTCACAATTGCCCCTTAAAAAAAGAAAAGAGTCCATGGCCCTGTCAAGGTTATGGTTAAATCTTTTAACATCTAAACGCAGAAAAGCCTTCGCGGCAACCGCTTTTATCTGCGTTGTCGGCTGATTACGCAAAAAAAAGCCCGGCTTTGGTGACCGGGCAGAAAGAGGCGAACCTTTTTGACAACTAACGCATGATTTTCTCGCCGCGTGACAGACCCACAACACCCGATCTTGCGACCTCAACAATTTTTGCGACATCCCGCACGGACGCCAGGAAAGCATCCAGCTTGTCGCTTGTACCGACCAGCTGAACCGTATAAAGAGAAGGCGTGACGTCGATAATCTGTCCGCGGAAAATATCCGCATTGCGTTTGACTTCATCACGCCCGTAGCCGCTGGCCTGGATTTTCACCAGCATGACCTCACGTTCAACGTAGGCCCCCTGCCCCAGCTCGCTCACGCGCAGTACGTCAACCAGCTTATGCAGCTGTTTTTCAATTTGCTCAAGCACTTTGGCATCGCCGACGGTTTGGATCGTCATGCGCGACAGCGTCGGGTCTTCCGTCGGGGCAACGGTCAGGCTTTCAATGTTATAGCCGCGCTGCGCGAAAAGGCCAATGACGCGCGACAGTGCGCCAGACTCGTTTTCCAGTAAAACAGATAATATCCGGCGCATATCAGGTTCTCTCCGTTTTGCTTAACCACATTTCATCCATACCACCACCACGAATATGCATCGGATAAACGTGCTCGGTTCCATCAACAATCACATCCATAAAGACGAGGCGGTTGTTTTTAACGTGCTCAAGCGCTTGTGCGAGCTTCGTTTCCAGCTCGGCCGGATCGGTCACCCGCATGCCTACGTGGCCATAAGCTTCAGCAAGACGAACAAAATCCGGCAGCGATTTCATATAGGACTGTGAGTGGCGGCCAGAGTAGATCATATCCTGCCACTGCTTGACCATACCGAGATACCCGTTATTCAGGTTCAGCACCAGTACCGGCAGTTCATATTGCAGCGCGGTAGACAGCTCCTGAATATTCATCTGAATACTGCCGTCCCCCGTCACGCAGACGACGGTTTCATTCGGCAGCGCCAGCTTCACGCCCAGCGCGGCAGGCAGACCAAATCCCATGGTTCCTAAACCACCGGAGTTGATCCAGTGTCGCGGTTTATCAAACGGGTAATACAGGGCGGCAAACATCTGATGCTGCCCCACGTCTGAAGTCACGTACGCCTCACCTTTCGTCAGTCGCCACACCGCTTCAATGACCGCCTGCGGCTTAATGTTTTCACTTTGCGTGTCATATTTCAGGCACTGACGCGCGCGCCACTGTTCAATCTGCTGCCACCAGTCGCGGATCTCATCCAGCGGCTGGGTTGCACTCTCCTGAGTCAGCAGGTCCAGCATTTGCTCCAGAACCTGACGGGCATCGCCGACGATCGGCACATCAGCCGACACCGTTTTTGAAATTGACGTTGGATCGATATCAATGTGCAGCACGGTGGCGTTCGGACAATACTTCGCCAGGTTGTTGGTGGTGCGATCGTCAAAGCGCACGCCGACGGCAAAGATCACATCGGAATGATGCATTGTCATATTGGCTTCATAGGTACCGTGCATACCCAGCATCCCCAGCGCCTGACGATGGGTGGCAGGGAACGCCCCCAGCCCCATCAGCGACGACGCAACGGGAAGGTTAAGCTTTTCAATCAGTTCACGAAGCTGGGCTTCACAGGCAGAGTTGATCGCCCCGCCACCGACATAGACCACCGGTTTTTTGGCGGCCAGAAGCGTTTGCAACGCTCGCTTGATCTGACCTTTATGCCCCTGCGTTGTGGGGTTATAAGAGCGCATGCTGACCGATTCCGGCCAGACATAAGGCAGCTTGTTTGCCGGGTTGAGAATATCTTTAGGCAGATCGACCACCACCGGTCCCGGGCGTCCGCTCGCCGCCAGCCAGAAGGCTTTTTTCAGTATGCCGGGAATGTCTTCTGTTTGCTTGACCAGGAAGCTGTGCTTCACAACGGGACGCGAAATCCCGACCATGTCGCACTCCTGAAACGCATCGTAGCCAATCAGTGAGGTTGCCACCTGCCCGGAGAGGATCACCAGCGGAATGGAGTCCATATAGGCCGTCGCAATGCCGGTAATGGCGTTTGTCGCGCCGGGGCCGGACGTGACTAACACCACGCCCACTTCACCCGTCGCACGTGCCAGGCCGTCAGCCATGTGTACCGCCGCCTGCTCGTGACGTACCAGAACATGGTCAATGCCCCCAACCGTATGCAGCGCATCATAAATATCGAGGACCGCACCGCCAGGGTAGCCGAACACTTGCTTTACGCCCTGATCGATCAGCGACCGAACGACCATTTCCGCGCCAGACAACATCTCCATGCTTTGCCTCCAGGCATTTTGTTATAGACGGACTGCCGAATTCATTTCCGCACCGTCTTACGATTGGGATAAACCAATCTTATATTTTGCAGAGTGTTCTTTACCTTAACCGCTCGTTATGAGGCAGGCAATTAGCAAACCCGGTGAGATAAACGGTGCGTAAAGCAGAAAAAGCAGCCGTTATCAGAAGATATGGTTAATTCCTCTGGGAATAGAGGATGGTGTGATAAATCATCGCTGAAAACCGCGACAATGCAGGAAATCATCTATTTTTGCGCGCCGGAGAGCAGCCCGAAAAAAAGATTCACAGAACAAAATAGCAAGTATCTATAAAAACTCAGGATAAATCACATAAACCGATGCGATTTATCCTGATGCGTTTACCGCCGGCAGATGCCAACCAGCAACTCTTCCATCCACTGATGCCCTTTATCCCGGCCCGCCGCTTCATGCCAGGAAAGATAACATGTACGGCTATTTAGCTTGAGCGGCAGAGGCAAAATTTGCAGATTTAAAGGATCAGAAAACTCTTCTGCCAGCCAGCGCGGCGCAATTGCCACCAACTGTGTCTGGGAAACCACGTTTAATACGCTGACCATGGCCATGCCCTGATAAGCCACGCTCGCCTGTTTATCCGCAGTGTCATACCACGGCAGGCTAAAGGAAGCATATCTGTCAAGCGCAACAACGGCGTGCTGCTCGTTATAAACATCGTTTTCTCGCAGCGGGGAATTGAGGCGCGGGTGTTTTTTACTGGCGACCAGAACCATTTCATCTTTAAACAGCGGCACGCAGGAAAATTCCGGACGACGGAACTCTTCATATCCCAGAACGAATTCGATCTCCTGATAGCGTAACTGATGTTCCGTGTTTTGATTCAGAGATGATTTAAAAACAAGATGGATATTTGGTGCGATCTCTTCAACTTTATTATAGATAATTGACGTTAAATAATTATCTAATGGGCTGCAGACACAAAGATGAAATACGCGCTCGCTGCTTAAAGGTTCAAAACCCGATCCCGGCAGCTCATTTTGGACCAGTTGCAACGCCTGGCGGATGGAGCCGAACAGCTGGAATGCGCGTGCCGTAGGCTGGATCCCCCTCCCGTAGCGAACAAATAATTCGTCGTTAAACATGAGTTTAAGTCTGGCAACGGCATTACTCACCGCAGGTTGTGACATCCCCAACGCTTGAGCCGCGCGGGTGATATTCTGTTCCTGCATGACCGCATCAAACACCGTCAGAAGATTCAGATCCACCGTGCGTAACTGCGGTTTAATCCCATCAGTAGCTTGAGACTGTTTAATATTATTTTCTGGCACTTCTGACTCCACTGTCACGCTACACTCCTTTGCCAACGTACTGCAATAATCTCGGAAAATATGATTTATCATGCAAATACGATCAGCGAAAGAGAATTATTTAAAATTCGGAATATATAAAGACTCTATATTAACGAAAATTAATGAGCAAAAAAGATATGTTTGACTTTAGGATCTGAATGAAACCATAAACCAAACAAATATACAATTGCCATCAGGTTAATGATGACTTAAGCATTATTAAACTGTTATTGCTATCTCCCTACAGTTAGTTAACAACCTGTTATCTCTGTTCGTTTTTTAGCACTCAAAAATAGATTCACTGCATTTATAACTTAATGATATCCAAACTCTTTAAGCACAAAGCATCCTCTTCAAGACATTTCACTCATTTTTAAACAATTATATTTATTTGTTTCTGCAACTCTTTTCTTAAGTCCAAAATTAGACAATTAATCGGGTAGGTAAAGCTAAAACCAGCACAATTAGCTAAAGTGAATATCCTGTTGATTCCGTCTGTCGGGCCCGTTTTCATCCTCAGGGGTTGACATGAACAGCCGTATCCAGTACCACTAAAAGCATATTGAATTTAACGGAGCACGATTCATGACACGCACCATTCGTTTCACCGGTCTACTACTACTAAACGCATCCACTGTGCGCGGTAGACTGGCGGGCGAAATTCAGCGTTGAATCGTCACCAGTAAGACTAAAAACCCGCGCCACTGCGCGGGTTTTTTTATGCTCGTAGCAAGGCGCCCTAAGACTGACAAGGACCTAACCCATGAGCCAGCAAGTCATTATTTTCGATACTACTTTACGTGACGGTGAACAGGCATTACAGGCAAGCCTGAGTGTAAAAGAGAAACTGCAGATCGCGCTGGCTCTCGAACGTATGGGTGTCGACGTGATGGAAGTCGGTTTCCCTGTCTCTTCCCCGGGTGATTTCGAATCCGTACAGACCATTGCGCGCACCATTAAAAACAGCCGCGTCTGTGCCCTGGCGCGCTGCGTAGAAAAAGACATCGACGTTGCTGCCGAGTCATTGAAAGTCGCCGAAGCGTTCCGTATCCACACCTTTATTGCGACCTCACCTATGCACATCGCCACCAAGCTGCGCAGCACGCTGGATGAGGTGATTGAGCGCGCGGTGTATATGGTGAAACGCGCACGCAACTACACCGATGACGTTGAATTCTCCTGTGAAGATGCGGGCCGTACGCCAATCGAAGACCTGGCGCGCGTTGTGGAAGCCGCCATCAACGCGGGCGCGAAAACCATCAACATCCCTGACACCGTCGGCTATACCATGCCGTTTGAGTTCTCCAACATCATTACCGGACTGTACGACCGCGTACCCAATATTGATAAGGCAATTATCTCCGTCCACACCCACGATGATTTGGGTCTGGCCGTGGGTAATGCCATCGCCGCCGTCCACGCCGGTGCGCGTCAGGTAGAAGGCGCGATGAACGGTATCGGCGAACGCGCGGGCAACTGTTCGCTGGAAGAAGTGATCATGGCGATCAAAGTGCGCAAAGACATCATGGACGTGCACACCCGCATCAATCACAACGAAATCTGGCGCACCAGCCAGACCGTCAGCCAGATTTGCAACATGCCCATTCCGGCTAACAAAGCGATTGTCGGCACTGGCGCCTTCGCGCACTCCTCCGGTATTCACCAGGATGGCGTCCTGAAGAACCGTGAAAACTACGAAATCATGACCCCGGAATCCATCGGCCTGAACCAGGTGCAGCTGAACCTGACCTCCCGTTCCGGTCGCGCAGCGGTTAAACACCGTATGGAAGAGATGGGCTATAAGGACAGCGATTACAATATGGATCAGCTGTACGACGCGTTCCTGAAGCTGGCCGACAAAAAAGGTCAGGTGTTCGACTACGACCTGGAAGCGCTGGCCTTTATTAACAAGCAGCAGGAAGAGCCAGAGCACTTCCGTCTGGATTACTTCAACGTGCAGTCCGGCTCCAGCAACATCGCCACCGCCTCGGTCAAACTGGCCTGCGGCGATGAAATTAAAGCAGAGGCCGCTAACGGTAACGGCCCTGTCGATGCCATCTACCAGGCGATTAATCGCGTCACCGAGTACGACGTTGAGCTGGTGAAGTATGACCTGACGGCCAAGGGCCACGGCAAAGATGCACTGGGTCAGGTCGACATTGTAGTTACCCACAATGGCCGCCGCTTCCATGGCGTGGGCCTGGCGACCGATATCGTTGAATCCTCCGCGAAAGCGATGGTGCATGTTCTGAACAACATCTGGCGCGCCGCCGAAGTCGAAAAAGAGTTGCAACGCAAAGCTCAGAATAAAGAGAACAAAAAGGAAACCGTGTAATGTCGAAGAATTACCATATTGCTGTGTTGCCGGGCGACGGTATTGGTCCGGAAGTGATGGCACAGGCGCTGAAAGTACTGGAAGCCGTTCGCGCGCGTTTTGCGATGAAAATCACCACCAGCCACTACGACGTGGGCGGTATTGCAATTGATAACCACGGTACGCCGCTGCCAAAAGCGACCGTGGAAGGCTGCGAAAATGCCGATGCCGTGCTGTTTGGTTCCGTCGGTGGCCCGAAATGGGAACACCTGCCGCCAGCAGAGCAGCCAGAGCGCGGCGCGCTGCTGCCGCTGCGTAAACATTTCAAGCTGTTCAGCAACCTGCGTCCGGCGAAGCTGTATCAGGGTCTGGAAGAGTTCTGCCCGCTGCGCGCGGATATCGCCGCCAACGGTTTCGACATTCTGTGCGTGCGTGAACTGACCGGCGGGATCTACTTCGGTCAGCCAAAAGGCCGCGAAGGCAGCGGACAACACGAGAAAGCGTTCGACACCGAGGTGTATCACCGTTTCGAAATCGAACGTATCGCCCACATCGCGTTCGAGTCGGCGCGCAAACGCCGCCATAAAGTGACCTCCATTGATAAAGCGAACGTGCTGCAGTCCTCCATTTTGTGGCGCGAGATCGTCAGTGAAGTTGCTAAGCAGTACCCGGACGTCGCGCTGTCGCACATGTACATCGACAACGCGACCATGCAGCTGATTAAAGATCCGTCCCAGTTTGACGTGCTGCTGTGCTCCAACCTGTTCGGCGATATCCTCTCTGACGAGTGCGCAATGATCACCGGCTCGATGGGCATGCTGCCCTCCGCAAGCCTGAATGAAGAAGGCTTTGGCCTGTACGAGCCTGCAGGCGGCTCCGCGCCAGATATCGCAGGCAAAAACATTGCCAACCCTATTGCGCAGATCCTCTCCCTGGCCCTGCTGCTGCGCTACAGCCTGGATGCAGGCGATGCGGCAACCGCAATTGAAAACGCCATTAACCGGGCGTTAGAAGAAGGCGTCCGTACCGGCGATTTAGCACGCGGCACGGCGGAAGTCAGTACCGATGAAATGGGCGACATTATTGCCCGCTATGTCGCTGAAGGGGTGTAATCATGGCTAAGACGTTATATGAAAAGTTGTTTGATGCGCACGTTGTTTACGAGGCACCGAACGAAACCCCGCTGCTGTACATTGACCGTCATCTGGTGCACGAAGTGACCTCTCCTCAGGCCTTTGACGGCCTTCGCGCGCACAAGCGTCCGGTACGTCAGCCGGGTAAAACCTTCGCAACGATGGATCACAACGTTTCCACCCAGACCAAAGACATTAATGCCTCGGGTGAGATGGCGCGTATCCAGATGCAGGAGCTGATTAAGAACTGCAACGAGTTTGGCGTTGAGCTTTACGACCTGAACCATCCTTATCAGGGCATCGTCCACGTGATGGGGCCTGAGCAAGGGATCACCCTGCCGGGCATGACCATCGTCTGCGGGGACTCCCATACCGCGACCCACGGCGCGTTTGGCGCTCTGGCGTTCGGGATTGGCACTTCCGAGGTGGAACATGTGCTGGCAACGCAGACCCTGAAACAGGGCCGCGCCAAAACCATGAAGATTGAAGTGAAAGGTAAAGCCGCACCGGGTATTACCGCAAAAGACATCGTGCTGGCCATCATCGGTGAAACCGGCAGCGCGGGCGGCACCGGTCATGTTGTTGAGTTCTGCGGGGAAGCCATCCAGGCGCTGAGCATGGAGGGGCGCATGACCCTGTGCAATATGGCCATTGAGATGGGCGCAAAAGCCGGTCTGGTCGCGCCGGACGAAACCACTTTCAACTACGTGAAGGGTCGTCTGCACGCGCCGAAAGATCAGGATTTTGACGACGCGGTAGCGTACTGGAAAACCCTGAAAACCGACGATGGGGCAACGTTTGACACAGTCGTCACGCTGCAGGCAGAAGAGATTGCGCCTCAGGTGACCTGGGGCACCAACCCGGGCCAGGTGATTTCCGTTAACGACAATGTCCCTGACCCGGCATCCTTTACCGATCCGGTCGAGCGCGCCAGTGCCGAAAAAGCGCTGGCCTATATGGGACTGAAGCCAGGCGTGCCGTTGACCGATGTCGCCATTGATAAAGTCTTTATCGGTTCCTGCACCAACTCCCGTATTGAGGATTTGCGTGCCGCCGCCGAGATTGCCAAAGGCCGCAAAGTGGCACCAGGCGTGCAGGCGCTGGTGGTACCTGGCTCCGGTCCGGTGAAAGCCCAGGCGGAAGCCGAAGGTTTGGATAAGATCTTTATCGAAGCGGGCTTCGAGTGGCGCCTGCCCGGCTGCTCCATGTGTCTGGCCATGAACAACGATCGCCTGAATCCGGGCGAGCGCTGCGCCTCTACCAGCAACCGCAACTTTGAAGGCCGTCAGGGCCGCGGTGGGCGCACCCATCTGGTCAGCCCGGCAATGGCCGCCGCTGCGGCAGTTACCGGCCATTTCGCCGATATTCGCAGCCTGAAATAAGGAGACAATCATGGCAGAGAAATTTACCCAACATACGGGCCGGGTTGTCCCGCTGGACGCCGCTAACGTCGATACTGACGCTATTATTCCTAAACAGTTTCTGCAGAAAGTAACGCGTACCGGTTTCGGCGCACATCTGTTTAACGACTGGCGTTTCCTGGACGATAAGGGCGAAGTGCCTAATCCGGAATTCGTTCTGAACTTCCCGGAATATAAAGGCGCCTCCATTTTGCTGGCACGCGAAAACTTTGGCTGCGGATCATCCCGTGAACACGCGCCGTGGGCGCTCACCGACTACGGTTTTAAAGTGGTCATTGCCCCTAGCTTCGCGGATATCTTCTACGGCAACAGCTTCAACAATCAGCTTCTGCCGGTGACGCTGAGCGATGAACAGGTCGATGAGTTGTTCGCGCTGGTTAAGGCGAATCCGGGCATTTCGTTTGAAGTGGATCTGGAAGCCGAAGTGGTGAAAGCCGGGGATAAGACCTACAGCTTCAGCATTGATGCCTTCCGTCGTCACTGCATGCTGAACGGTCTGGACAGCATTGGTTTAACTCTCCAGCACGACGCGGCGATTGCCGCTTACGAAAACAAACAACCTGCATTTATGAAATAATTCTCCGGCCTGCAGTCCACTCTGCAGGCCGCGTTTTATCTTGATATCCGCCTCCTTCTGTAAATACTTCCCAAACCCAGCCACTAATGACGTTATATTTAATGTCAATTTAATATTTCCTGCGCAGAATAACCGCTCAATCAGCTGGCAGCGGAAATAATCATGGAAAAGAAAAATGGCAATGAGTCTCATATCCGTTCTCGGAAAATACATAAATGCACATTAGTAAGCGTGATAATAAATAGTTTACTCACCGCCTTTCAGATAGTTGCAGGAATATTTTCCAGTTCGCAAGGTTTAATTGCTGATGGGATTCATTCTCTTTCCGATTTATCCTCCGACTTTGTCGTTTTGATTGCGAATAAAAAGAGTCAGAAAGCTTCTGATATCGATCATCATTACGGTCATCTGCGTTTCGAAAACGGTGCAAAGCTCATTATTGGCGCTATTCTGCTGCTTGTGGGGGTCGGGATGCTCTGGTCCGCAGGGAATAAACTGCTTCACCCTGAGACGCATCAGCTGGTGAAAGGGGCCGCGTTGTGGGTGGCAATACTGGCGCTGGTGGTAAAGGAAAGCCTGTTCAGATACATGTTTGCCACGGGGAAACGTATTCAGTCCTCGCTGCTGATAGCCAATGCCTGGCACGCCCGTTCTGACGCAGCGTCGTCAGTGGTTGTCGCCATCGGCATTGCCGGGAATTTAGTGGGTTTTCACGCGATGGACCTGATTGCGGCCCTGATTGTCGGGATTTTCATCGCCCATATGGGTTACAAATTCTCTGCCGATGCCCTGCACGACCTGATGGACCGCTCGCTGGAGCCCGAACTGGAGCACGACATCAAAACGTGTCTTCTCGCAACCGAGGGCGTCACCGGACTCCATGATTTAAAAACCCGCAAGATGGGTGATTTAGCCCTTGTCGATGTTCATCTGGAAGTAAACGGCGAATTAAGCGTAAAAGAAGGACATCAGATTGCTGTGAATGCCAGAAATAATGTGATGCAAAAATTCAATGTGCTGAACGTGATGACGCATATTGATCCTGCCCGCTAATCGAAGCGCATAAATACAGTGTGACGCAACCGACCGTTAAGGTTTCGTTAATTAATCTGCGTCACACTGCATCGCATCAGCTCTCTCATTATTGAGGTAAAAAGCGATGAAACCAACATTGCGCGATACGCTTCCCCATAAAGAAACGCCTTTTCTTCGCATACTACACATTCTCGTGGCCGTACTGGTCCTGGCTCAGATTATCAATTCTAATTTCACCGAAAGTGAGGCCCTCCACGAATCCGGGCTGAACGGAATTGTCACTTGGATCCATGTTATCTCTGGATTTGGTTTAATTTTTTGTGGCATTGCCATGATGGCATGGATGTTAACCCAGCGCGGATTTAAGTATTACTTCGCCTGGCTGGCGCTGGATTTTCGCGGAATTGTTGACGATATTCGCACCCTCGCGCAGCGTCAGCTTCCTGACGCGCATGCCGGCGGTATGGCGGCAACGGTGCAAGGCCTGGGCGTGCTGGCGCTGCTGGGCGTTGCACTCTGCGGCGCGGCCTGGTTCGTGCTGAACGCCACGCTCGGGCCAGTTTCGTCCGTCACGGAATCCGTCTTAGATTTGCATAAATTCCTGACGGTCTTTATTGAGACATATTTCTGGGCACACGGCTTCATGGGCCTCGTTCATATGTACCTGACGCTACGCGCGCAGCGTAAATATCAGTATTCAGAATAAAACGGTTCACGGAGCCCGACGTTCCCGGGCTCCGTTTCATTCATCCGATCACACGTCTTTTACGCGGCAGGTCAGCAAAAGCGTCACGACGGACAGCGCCGCAATCATCCAGTAGACAGACGCATGCCCATAGCTTTGCGCCAGCGCCCCCTGAATCACGCCCGCCAGGATCACCCCGGTTGAAATACTGTTGGTAAAAAGCGTGGTCGCCGAGCCGGCACGGCCGGGCATGAGATCCTGAAACCAGAGCATGCCAATCCCGGCAACAATCCCAATAAACACGGCGTTAAATAGCTGCAGCGCCAGCAACGCTTCCCGCGAATGGAAAAGGATCAGCCCCACGTAGAACAGCACCCCGGCCGCCACGGCGACGATCATCATCCTGCGCTTTCCAAAGCGCTTAACGTAGTAACCCGCCAGAATCATTGCCGGGATTTCCAGCCCGGCGGCAGTGCCCATTAAGATCCCCGCAAGCTTGTCCGGAAGGCCCAGATCGCTGCTGATCCACAGCGGCATATCGATGATGTACATGGTGTTGCAGGTCCACATCAGCGTGGAGGCAATAAACAGCATGCGGACGTTTTTGTCCTGCCAGCCGCTCACTTCGGTGACAGGTTTATCCGTCGTCTGTTCGACGCGCGCCACGGACGGCAGCGCGAAGGCAATAAGCGCCAGGCTGATGACAAAAATCCCGGCGGCGATGGAAAACATGGTGGTAAAGCCGTAGTTCAACGCCAGCATGAAGGCCAGCGGCGGACCAATGACCCACGCCAGCGAAAGCTGGGCGCGCATCACCGAGCTGAACATCACCACTTCACGCGCCGAGTTATCCGCATATTCACGGGCCAGCGCGAACAGCTGCGGCATGGCGGTGTTCGCCAGCGACGCCAGCAGCACGCCGCAGGTAATAAGCGTCAGATAATGACGGTTGAAGGCAAAGAGCAGCGCGTTACCCACGGCCATGGCGCAGCAAAAGAGGATCAGCCTGCGGCGATCGCCCTGGCTGTCCGATCGTTTCGCCAGCGCGAGGCTGACCAGGATCCCGGCAATGGCGTTAACGGTGTAAAACAGGCCGACCCAAAACGGCTGCGCCCCCACCTCGCGGCTGAGAAACAGGCTCAGCGTCGGCGCCTGCAGCGCCCCCGCCACGCCCATCATAAAGGCCACCAGCATAAAAGCGGCATACACGCCGTTCAGGCGTCGCCCCATCGTCATCAACCACAGCATGCGCAAGTCCTTGTGAAAGCGAATCGAAATTGGGTGAATAGTAAACGAAAAAAGCCAGCAAAAACATTTTGCTGGCGGGTGATAAGCACCAATACTCAGTCACACATGATCGAGGCGAGTTAGCGGGAAGAGGTCGGGGCTGTAACGTCCCACTGCATCAATTCTTCTAACGTTTTCAGCCGTTGCTCTGCACACCGGCGGGCCAGCCAGGACGCTCCCTTCGTCGCTGAAAAGTACTGCTGATAGAACTGACGTGCGGTAGACCTCTTCATAATTTACCTCCTCGCTTCATCGGGGAGAATTATTGGCCTAATATAGGGATAAATAAATTGCTGTTTTTTTGTCAGGAGTTCCCCTTTTATGCCTTCCGGTCGTCTGCAACAACAGTTTATCCGCCTCTGGCAGTGCTGCGAGGGGCAATCGCAGGAGACCACGCTCAACGAGCTGGCTGACCTGCTTAGCTGCTCCCGCCGCCATATGCGCACGCTGCTTAACACCATGCAGCAGCAGGGTTGGTTAAGCTGGGAGGCGGAGGCGGGACGCGGCAAACGCTCGCGGCTGACTTTCCTCTATACCGGGCTGGCGCTGCAGCAGCAGCGCGCGGAAGATCTGCTCGAGCAGGATCGCATCGACCAGCTCGTACAGCTGGTGGGCGACAAAGCCGCCGTGCGCCAGATGCTGGTTTCCCATCTCGGGCGCAGCTTTCGTCAGGGCCGACACATTCTGCGGGTGCTCTACTATCGTCCAATGAAAAATCTGTTGCCCGGCACGGCCTTACGCCGCTCTGAAACCCACATGGCCCGGCAAATCTTCAGCGGCCTGACGCGGATAAATGAGGAAAACGGGGAACTGGAAGCGGATATCGCGCACCACTGGCAGCAGCTTTCTCCGCGCCACTGGCGCTTCTTTTTACGCCCCGGCATTCACTTTCACCACGGCCGCGAGCTGGAAATGCACGACGTCATCGCCTCTCTGGAACGTGCCCGCCAGCTACCGCTCTACTCGCATATCTCCCGCGTCCACTCCCCCACGGCCTGGACGCTGGATATTGAGCTGTCGCAGCAGGATAAGTGGCTTCCCTGGCTGCTGGGCTATGTGCCGTCGATGATTTTGCCCGGCGAGTGGGAATCAATGAACAACTTTGCCAGCCTGCCGATTGGCACCGGGCCTTACTCCGTGTCCCGCAATAACAGCAACCAGCTGAAAATCCGCGCGTTCGACGACTACTTTGGCTATCGGGCGCTGATCGACGAAGTGAACGTCTGGGTATTGCCGGATCTCAATGAAGACCTGAGCTGCGGGCTGACGCTGGAAGGCCCCACTACGGGAGAAAAAGCCGTGGAGAGTCGCCTGGAGGAAGGGTGTTACTATCTCCTGTTTGACCGCCGCACCCACCGTGGGGCAAACCAGGCCGTCCGCAAGTGGGTTAGCCACGTTTTGTCCCCTTCCAATCTGATTTACCATGCGGAAGAGCAGTACCAGACATACTGGTTCCCGGCGTACGGCCTGCTTCCGCGCTGGCACCACGCCCGCCCGGTTCACTGCGACAAACCCGCAGGGCTGGAGTCCATCACCCTGACCTACTACCGCGAGCACGTGGAGCATCGTTTTATCGCCAGAATCATGACCCGGCTGCTGGCAGCCGAGGGGGTCAGGTTAGAGGTCAGGGAAGTGGACTATGACGAATGGCATCAGGGGGAGATCGCCAGTGATATCTGGCTCAACAGCGCCAACTTTACCCTGCCGCTCGATTTTTCCCTTTTCTCGCATTTGTATGAAGTCCCGCTGATCCAGCACTGCATCGACCGTGACTGGCAGCAGGACGCCGCCCTGTGGCGCGCGGGCGAAATGAATCTTGCAGCGTGGTGCCAGCAGCTGCTGGCCGAGCAGGCGATCGTACCGTTGATCCACCACTGGCTGATGATCCAGGGCCAGCGCAGCATGCGCGGCCTCCGGATGAATACCCTGGGCTGGTTTGATTTTAAATCCGCCTGGTTTGCGCCGCCGGAGCCATAACGCTTTCGTAATATTCACCAAATCATTACAATAGCGCCGTTCTCAACGGGGTGCTGCATCACAGATGTGCGCTGAGATAATACCCGTCGAACCTGATCCGGATAACGCCGGCGAAGGGATTTGAGGCTGTCGCTCAAAATCCTTTGCCACTCAACTTTGAGGTGCAAAGTGTTAAAAAAAGTTCTTCCCCTGCTGGCGCTGTTTGCGCTGCCTGCTTTTGCGAAGCCCGTCCTGACGGTCTACACCTATGACTCCTTCTCTGCCGACTGGGGCCCTGGCCCGGTGGTTAAAAAAGCCTTTGAAGCGGACTGTAACTGCGAACTGAAGTTCGTGGCGCTGGAAGATGGCGTGTCGCTGCTCAACCGTCTGCGCATGGAAGGGAAAAACAGCAAGGCCGACGTGGTGCTCGGGCTGGATAACAACCTGCTGGAAGCCGCCTCGCAAACCAAACTGTTTGCCAAAAGCGGCGTAGCGGCAGATGCCGTTAACGTGCCGGGCGGCTGGAAAAACGACACCTTTGTGCCGTTCGACTATGGCTACTTTGCTTTTGTTTACGACAAAAATAAGCTGAAAAACCCGCCGAAGAGCCTGAAAGAGCTGGTGGAAAGTGACCAGAAATGGCGCGTGATTTATGAAGATCCGCGCACCAGTACGCCAGGCCTGGGCCTGCTGCTGTGGATGCAAAAGGTTTACGGGGATAAAGCGCCGGAGGCGTGGCAGAAACTGGCCGCCAAAACCGTCACCGTCACCAAAGGCTGGAGCGAAGCCTATGGCCTGTTCCTGAAAGGCGAAAGCGACCTGGTGCTGAGCTACACCACCTCTCCGGCCTACCACATCATCGCCGAGAAGAAAGATAACTATGCTGCCGCTGATTTTGCTGAAGGGCACTATCTGCAGGTGGAAGTCGCCGCTCGTACCGCCGCCAGCAAACAGCCGGAGCTGGCCGAGAAGTTCCTGAAGTTTATGGTCTCACCGGCGTTCCAGAATGCCATCCCGGCTGGTAACTGGATGTATCCGGTCACTAACGTTACCCTGCCCGCAGGTTTCGAGCAGCTGACCAAACCAAACACCTCGCTGGAGTTTACGCCGCAGCAGGTCGCCGCGCAGCGTGCAGCATGGGTAAGTGAATGGCAACGCGCCGTCAGCCGTTGATTCCCGGCTGGTTACTTCCCGGGCTGCTCGCCGCCACAGTGATGGTGGCGGTCAGCCTGGGGGCTTTTCTTGCACTGTGGTTCAACGCGCCAGAGAGCGACCTGCTCGCCCTCTGGCACGACAGCTACCTCTGGCACGTTATCCGGTTCTCCTTCTGGCAGGCGTCGCTTTCAGCCCTGCTGTCGGTGATTCCGGCCATTTTTCTGGCGCGCGCCCTGTATCGGCGGCGTTTTCCCGGCAGGCTGGCACTGCTGCGCCTGTGCGCCATGACGCTGATCCTGCCCGTGCTGGTGGCGGTATTTGGCATCCTCAGCGTTTACGGTCGCCAGGGCTGGCTGGCTTCGCTGTTCGACCAGCTTGGTCTGGAATGGTCATTCTCTCCTTACGGCCTGCAGGGCATTCTGCTCGCGCACGTGTTTTTCAATATGCCAATGGCGACGCGCCTCTTTTTGCAGGCGCTGGAGAACATTCCCGGCGAGCAGCGTCAGGTTGCCGCCCAGCTCGGCATGCGCGGCGTGTCGTTCTTCCGCTTTGTCGAATGGCCGTGGCTACGCCGCCAGATCCCGCCCGTCGCGGCGTTAATCTTTATGCTCTGCTTTGCCAGCTTTGCCACCGTGCTGTCGCTCGGTGGCGGGCCGCAGGCCACCACTATTGAGCTGGCGATTTACCAGGCGCTGAGTTACGACTACGATCCCGGTCGCGCCGCGCTGCTGGCGATGGTGCAGATGGCGTGCTGCCTTGTGCTGGTGCTGGTGAGCCAGCGGCTGAGTAAAGCCATTCCCGCTGGCAGTAATCAAATAACCGGCTGGCGCGATCCGCAGGACAGCCTGCACAGCCGCGTTATCGATTTTATCCTGATCGCGCTGGCGCTCCTGCTTCTGCTGCCGCCGCTGATGGCCGTTATCGTTGACGGACTGAACCTCAATCTCATCTCCGTCCTGCAACAGCCCATCCTCTGGCAGGCGACATGGACCTCGCTGCGTATCGCGCTGGCGGCAGGGTTACTGTGCGTCATGCTGACCATGATGCTGCTGTGGAGCAGCCGCGAACTCTACGCGCGGCAGGCCCGTAAGGCCGGGCAAATGCTGGAGCTGACGGGCATGCTGATTCTGGCGATGCCGGGCATCGTGCTGGCGACGGGCTTCTTTTTACTGTTCAACAGCACCATCGGCCTGCCGGAAAGCGCCGATGGCATTGTGATTTTTACCAACGCCTTAATGGCCATCCCCTACGCGCTTAAGGTGCTGGAAAACCCGATGCGCGACGTCAACAGCCGCTACGGTTTGCTGTGCCAGTCGCTGGGTATGCAGGGCTGGCAGCGGCTGAGGGTGGTCGAACTCCGCGCGCTAAAACGCCCGCTGGCGCAGGCGCTGGCGTTTGCCTGCGTGTTGTCGATTGGGGATTTTGGCGTGGTGGCTCTCTTTGGCAATGACGATTTCCGCACGCTGCCATACTGGCTCTATCAGCAGATCGGCTCTTATCGCAGTCAGGACGGCGCGGTCACCGCGCTGCTGCTGCTGCTGCTGTGCTTTGCCTTATTTACCGTTATCGAAAAACTTCCGGGGCGTGATGTTAAAACTGACTGATGTAACCTGGCTTTACCAGCATCTGCCGATGCGCTTCACGCTCTCCGTGCGCCAGGGGGAGATGATCGCCGTGCTTGGCCCAAGCGGCGCGGGAAAAAGCACGCTGCTTAATCTGATTGCGGGTTTTCTGCAGCCGGCAAGCGGTGCGATCGTCATTAACAATCAAGATCATACCCACACGCCGCCCGCAAAACGTCCGGTCTCAATGCTGTTTCAGGAAAACAACCTGTTTACCCACCTGACGGTGCGGCAAAACATCGCGCTGGGAATGCATCCGGGACTCAGGCTGAACGATGCCCAGCGCCAGAAGCTGGAGATCATTGCCGCCCAGATGGGGATCAACGAGTTCATCGACAGGCTGCCGGGCGAGCTTTCCGGCGGCCAGCGTCAGCGCGTGGCGCTGGCGCGATGTCTGGTCCGCGAGCAGCCGATCCTGCTGCTGGATGAGCCGTTCTCGGCGCTCGATCCCGCGCTGCGCCAGGAGATGCTCGCCCTGGTGCAGGACGTCTGTCAGCGCCAGCAGCTGACGATGCTGATGGTTTCACACAGTATTGAGGATGCTGCCCGCATCGCCCCGCGATCGGTGGTGATTGCCGAAGGGCGTATTTTGTGGGATGGAAAAACAGAAGAACTGCTGAGCGGTAAGGCGGGGGCGTCTTCACTGTTGGGCATTCGTGCCGTCTGATGCCCTCTCCCACAGGGAGAGGGAAATCGTCGTTAACGGCTCACCACTTTTAATAAAATCTCGCCGTACACCGGCATCAGCGGGTGGCGGATCAGCGCGACCAGCGCCACCACGGCCACACCCAGCGTCAGCGGGGCCAGCCAGAGCAGGCGAGTGCGCGGAAGATAGCGCGTCAGACGATCGACGCTGGCTTTCGCGCTGCGCCACAGCCGCCAGCAGAGCCATGCCGCCAGCCACAGCAGCACAGCCGTGCCCAGCAGCAGCCACTTAAACTCGCCGCTTTGCATACCGTCAGGAATATCGATGGCCGCGCCCGCGAGGATCCCCGGCAAGAAATAGAATGGCGGCCAGAAGACGCAGCCAATAATGTTCGGCACCACGAATTTCGCGACGGGCAGATCCAGCATTCCCGCCACCATCGGCACCAGCGGACGCGTTGGCCCGACAAAGCGGCCGACGAGGATGGTAAACATGCTGTGCTGATGCAGCGCATGCTCGGTTTTATCCAGCAAGGCTTTGTTCTTTTTCATGAACGACCAGCGGTGCAGCGGCTTCTTAAAGCGCCAGCCCAGCCAGAAGGAGATCCAGTCGCCGAGCAGGCAGCCGATAATCCCGGCCAGCCACGCCTGCCAGAAATTAACCTCGCCGCTGCCAATCAGCGCCCCAAGCCCGGCCATCATCACGGTGCCGGGCAGGATCAGCCCAACCAGCGCCAGCGATTCCAGAAACGCCACCAGCGCCACGGCGATGAGCGAGTACATAACGGACTGGGTAATAAAGTGTTCCAGCAATGCCTGCATAACTATTCCGGTCAGAAAACGAATCAGCGATTCTGCTTAGCGCCCCGCACCGCGTCAAGGCAACAATTGTCTGAATAGTTTACAGGTTGCTTTCTGCATTCACCTGTTTGTTTATCTTTTTTTACCGTTTATTCACATCCCGCGCGGAATTCGCTCGGGCTGGCACCGGTGCATTTTTTAAATACCCGGGAGAAATAGAGCTGATCCTCGAAGCCCACGTTGCGTCCGACGGTGGCAATCGGCATCCGGGTGGTGCTGAGCAGTAGCTTTGCCTGGCTGATGCGCTGATCCTCGCGCCAGCTCAATACGCTGACGCCCAACTGCTGGCGGAACAGATGCGACAGCCGCGACGGCGACAGGCAGACGTGCTGGGCAACGCTGGCGATATCAAACTGGCTATCGGCCAGGTGGTCGCTGATGTACTGGCAGGCGTCGCGCACGCGGTTGTCCAGCGGGGGGTTAAGCGACTCGTTAATCGCCTCCATCCGTCGCAGCAGCAGCTGTTCAAGCAGGTTAATCGCCAGCAGTTCAGCGTAACGACCGCCGGCCTGTCCCGCCTCGATAATCTGCGCAAAAAGCTCGCGAAACTGCGCCAGATGAACCTCACCCGGGCGATAAAAACCGGTGTGCGCAAAAATAGCTGGCCACGAAAGCCACTCCTGCCAGTAGGCGCGCGGACGGAAATAGACCCACTGGTGATACCACTCTTTGGCATCCGGATGACGGCCATAGTGGTGGATCTCCCCCGGCGGGAACAGCAGGATATCGCCGGGGCGGCAGACAAACTGCTGGTCACCGTTTTTGATGATCCCTTCTCCTCGCACGGTCAGATTGAGGATATACCCTTTCATGCCGAGCGGTCGGTCGACGTAAAAGTCGAGGTATCCCTCAGCCTCGATAGGGGTCAGTCCCGCCACAAGGTGCGCGTTAAACGAGTATCCCGGCAGCAGGGGATCGTTTTGCGTTTCGGCCATAGATTCAGTTCTCCCAAGGGTCCTGAAGGAAACCAATTGTCCATATCACTAAAAGCAGCTTTAAAATGGCCTGCGAAAAGATCCAAAAAGCATCACGCCGCTTTTACGTCCGCCATGTTTCAGCCTTTCCCCCTGATTTCTCCGCCAGAGCAGGCAGATAACCAGTAACAAAAGTGTCTATAAGTGCGGCAGAAATGTCCACATTGAATATTTGCACGGCGTCACACTTTCCGTTGTAACAGCAATTTAGTCCATAAGATTAGCGGATCCTGCCTGACGACTTTTTTCCCCAGTCTCTAATGTTCTTCCATACCTGTTTTTTCGATGGAGCAACACCATGGCAATTGCGATTGGCCTCGATTTTGGCAGCGATTCGGTTCGCGCGCTGGCAGTGGACTGTACGTCCGGCCAGGAGATAGCAACCAGCGTTGAGTGGTACCCGCGCTGGCAAGAGGGGCGCTACTGCGATGCGCCTAACAACCAGTTCCGTCACCACCCGCGTGACTATATCGAGTCTATGGAAGCGTCGATCAAAACCGTCCTGGCCGAACTGACCGACGCCCAGCGGTCTGAAATTGTAGGGATTGGCGTCGACAGCACCGGCTCCACGCCGGCCCCTGTGGATGCCGAAGGCCGCGTGCTGGCGCTGCGCCCGGAGTTTGCCGACAACCCGAACGCCATGTTTGTGCTGTGGAAAGACCACACCGCCGTAGAAGAGGCTGAAGCCATTACGCGCCTGTGCCATCAGCCGGGCAAAACGGACTACTCGCGCTACATCGGCGGGATTTACTCCAGCGAATGGTTCTGGGCCAAGATCCTCCACGTCACCCGTGCCGACGCAGCCGTTGCGCAGGCTGCGGCGTCATGGGTTGAGCTGTGCGACTGGGTGCCTGCCCTGCTCTCCGGCACCACTCGCCCGCAGGATATCCGCCGCGGCCGCTGCAGCGCCGGGCATAAATCCCTGTGGCACGAAAGCTGGGGCGGTCTGCCTCCGGCCACGTTCTTCGACGAGCTCGATCTGATCATCAACAAGAGCCTGACGTACCCGCTGTTTACCGACACCTTCACCGCTGATATTCCGGTCGGCACCCTCTGCGAAGAGTGGGCGACGCGCCTCGGCCTGCCTCAGAACGTGGCCATCTCCGGCGGCGCCTTTGACTGCCATATGGGCGCCGTGGGTGCGGGCGCACAGCCAAACACGCTGGTCAAAGTC